>CBDUYZ010000049.1:0-12982 GCA_965371575.1 uncultured bacterium | reverse complement strand
CGCCCTTTCCAACACGGTGAAGATAACCCTCGGGCCCCGGGGCCGGAACGTCATCCTGGACAAGAAATTCGGCGCGCCCACGGTGACCAACGACGGCGTGACCATCGCCCGTGAGATCGAGCTGAAGGATCCCTTCCAGAACATGGGCGCCCAGATGATCAAGGAAGTCGCCAGCAAGACCAACGACGTCGCCGGCGACGGCACCACCACCGCCACCATCCTGGCCCAGGCCATGATACATGAAGGTCTGAGGAACCTGGCCGCCGGCGCCAACCCGATGTTCGTCAAGAAGGGCATCGAGGCCGCCACCGTGGCTGTGGTTGAAAACATCAAGCGCCAGGCCAAGCCGGTCAAGGACAGCGAGACCATCGCCAGCGTTGCGGCCATCAGCGCCAACAACGACTTGGAGATCGGCGAGATAATCGCCAACGCCATGGACAAGGTGGGCAAGGACGGGGTCATCACCGTCGAGGAGGCCAAGGGCACCGAGATGGAACTGGACGTTGTTGAAGGCATGCAGTTCGACCGCGGTTACCTGAGCCCCTACTTCGTGACCAACGCCGAGCAGATGCGCGTCGAGCTGGAGGATCCCTACATCCTGATCTACGACAAGAAGATCAGCAGTATGAAGGACCTGTTGCCCATTCTGGAGAAGATCGCGCAGATGGGCCGTCCCCTGCTGATTATCGCCGAGGACATCGAAGGCGAAGCCCTGGCCACCCTCGTGGTAAACAAGTTGCGCGGAACCCTGAACATCGCCGCGGTGAAGGCCCCCGGTTTCGGTGACCGTCGCAAGCAGATGCTCGAGGATATCGCCGTTCTCACCGGCGGACGTGTCATGAGCGAAGAGGCCGGCCTGAAGCTGGAGAACACCACTACGGCCGACCTGGGTCAGTGCTCAAAGGTCTCCATCGACAAGGACGACACCACCATCGTGGGCGGTAAGGGCAAGAGCGCGGACGTCAAGGCCCGCATCGGTCAGATCCGTACCCAGATCGAGGACACCACCAGCGACTACGATCGGGAGAAGCTCCAGGAACGCCTGGCCAAGCTGGTCGGCGGCGTGGCGGTCGTCCGTGTGGGCGCTACCACCGAGATGGAGATGAAAGAGAAGAAGCACCGCGTGGAGGATGCCCTGAGCGCCACCCGCGCAGCGGTGGAAGAAGGCATCGTTGTCGGCGGCGGGGTTGCCCTGCTGAAGACTGCCAAGGCCATCGCCGCGTTGGACCTCACCGGTGAAGAGGCCGTTGGCCGCGACATCGTGATGCGGGCCGTCGAGGAGCCCGTGCGCATGATCGCCGAAAACGCCGGCATCGAAGGCTCACTGGTCGTCGCGCGCCTGCGGAACGAGAAGAAGAACATCGGTTTCAATGCTGCCACCATGGAGTACGAAGACCTGATGGCCGCCGGCATCATCGATCCGGCCAAGGTTACCCGCAGCGCGATTCAGAACGCTGCTTCGGTCGCGTCCATGCTGTTGACCACCGAAGCCTGTGTGACCGACGAACCCGAAAAGGATGCCCCGGCCATGCCCGACATGGGCGGCATGGGTGGCATGGGCGGTATGGGCGGCATGATGTAGTCCCCGCCTCGGACCATCGGTGGCCCGGCTTTGTTCGTGGCCGCAAATGAAAGCCCCTCTTCGTCCCCGGACGGAGAGGGGTCTTTTATGCGGAGCCGGAATTTGTCACACCTGATTGTGCATCCTGGCCCGGCCTCCGGTCTGGGCGCCAAGCAGGGTGAGAGCAGCCGTCTCGAGCATGCATTCCGGTTTCATACGATCGGAATTAAGCATCAGGTCGTAGTTGTCCGGTGAGTTCGGATCCACCTTGAACACCTGGCGAATGAATTCCTCGCGGTTGCGGTCCGTCTCCTCCAGGAGGACGCGCGCTTCGGCCCTGCTCAGTCCCGTCCGTTCCATGATCCTGGCCAGTCGCGTGGACCAGGAGGCCACCACGCGTATGCGTAGGGTGGCCATGTCGCGCAGGATAAGGTGCGCGCCCCGGCCGAGAAAGAGGACGTTCCCACCAGCCGCCAGATTGGTCACGATGTTGACCAGGGAGGTGTGGTACTCGTCCTTCATGAAGATTCTTCGGTTCAGCACCCCCTTGATCCACAGTTCCGCCTGGCTGACGGCGGTTTCATCCAGCTGCGAGACCACGGATCTTTCCAGGTTGCGGTCCCGGGCGATCCTGTCCACCAGGGATTGATCATGCAGGGAGATGTTGAGCTGGTCGGCCAGGCCGGTCGCCAAAGTGCGGCCTCCGCTGCCGGCCAATCTGGAAATGGTGATGACAGGTCCGTTCATGATTGGACCTTGTTCGTCCTCGTCCTTGAGGAATTCCCGAAATCGATTCCAATTATTGATTTGACGCTGGATGAGTTTTTCAGTTATTGCCCGCGACATGAGGATTCCCCTTTCGCATCCTCCCCGGTGGGACCGGCGCCAGGTCAGGACAGGAAAGAAAACCGGTCCGCCTTCATCCTTACGATAAATAGAAAAAAGCTTTCCAACAAGTCCCCGACGGGCACAGGGGCTTTGACCGTACCTGCGCCATGCCCTAGACTTCGCCCATGAGAATTCTCCACATCGGAAAATACTATCCACCCTTTCTCGGGGGAATGGAGACCGTTCTGCGACAATTGGCCGAGGGGCTGTTGGACCGGTCTTGTGAGGTAACCGTCCTGAGTGCCGGCGACGGGCCGCTGGACCGCCAGGAAACAGTGACCGGCCTCCATGCAGGACGTCCGGGCCGGCTGGTTCGGGCCGCCGTGTACGGTCACCTAAACTCCCAACCCCTGACCTTGACTCTGATGAGTCTGATTCGCAGGGAAATCGCCCGCATGGGTCCGGATCTGGTCCATCTCCATTTTCCCAATCCGTTGGCCGCCGCCGCCTGGCTTGGCCTGAGAGCCGACCGGTCCCATGATTTGCCGCCCCTGGCTGTTTGGTATCACGCCGATATCACACGGCAGCGTGCGGGGCGTTTTCTGGTGCGGCCCGTCGTGAACGCCTGCCTCCAGCAGGCGGAAGGGATCAGTGTTTCCTCGGCGACCCTGGCCTTGCGTTCACCGGTTCTGGCTAGTTGGCAGGATAAGGTCCGGGTGATTCCTTTTGGAATCGATCCCTCCCCGTGGAATCAGGTCGTTCCGACCCTGGATGGTCCCTTTGTGTTCGTTGGTCGGCTGGTGCCATACAAGGGCCTTGATGTCCTCTTCGAGGCCTTGGCGCGGGTCCCGGAAGCGGAGCTCGTCCTCGTGGGCGAGGGACCTCTGGAATCCCGCCTTGCAGCTCTGGCAGCCAGTCGCGGCATCGCTGGAAGAATCGTATTCGCGGGCCCCATGGACCGGGCCGGGGTGGCCGGACATTTGGCCCGCGCCCGGGCCCTGCTTCTGCCGAGCGTGGACGCAAGTGAAACCTTCGGGTTGGTCCAACTGGAAGCCATGGCATCGGGTGTTCCGGTCATCGCCTCCGATCTTCCCACCGGCGTGAGGGAAGTTGGAGAGCCCGACCGGACTTGCCTGTTGGTGACTCCGGGCGATGTGGGCGCCCTGACCCGGGCGATGACCAGTCTGCAAGAGAACCCTGCAATGGCCGGGAAAATGGGGGCCGCCGGCCGTCGGCGCTTCCAGAATCATTTCACTCGTGACATGATGCTGGACAGGCTGCTCGACTGGTACGCCACGCTCGTTTCCGTCAATCCGGGAGCTGCTTCGTGAATTTCAACTTCGTTGATCCCTGGCACCTGTTCCTTCCCCGCGAGGCGGGGCATGTGATAAGCCTGATGGGGTCGGGAGGCAAGACCTCCCTCATGCGGGTCTTTGCCGAGGTCTACCGGGATATCGCCATTCCGGCGGTCCTGACCACGACTACTATGAGCGAACCTGTGTCCGGTGTGGAAGCGGTGGAGTTTGTGGAGTTGGAAAAGCGGGATCCGGCCGGTCTGCCGGACGTGTTCTTCCTGCACGACGGGTGGACTTCGGATGGGAAGCTGACCGGCCTGCGGGCGGGGACCGTGGACCAATTGGGGGGGATGCTTCCGGACAGGATCGTCCTGACCGAAGTGGACGGGTCGGCCAAACTGCCGGTCAAACTGCACAGGGAGGGCGAACCGGTATGGCCCACGCGTACATCCCTGGCGATAGTTGTGATGGGAACGTCGGCTGTCGGTGCCAAGACGGGGGAGATACTGCACCGCTTCGACCGGATGGACTGGCCGCCTCTGGCGGAAATGAAGGCGTGGACCATCTGGGAATGGGGCCACTCCCTGACCCTGCTGCTGGAGCCCGGAGGCTACATGTCCCGCGTGCCTGAGGGGATCCCCTGCGTTCTGGCTCTGACGGGGATGGGGGGGCAGCCGGACAGCATCGGGCTTTTCGATTTTGTGGGCCGGGCCATGGAGAGTCCCCGGCTGCCCATGACGATGTTCTGTGACCTGGGAGCGGATCAGCCCGTTATCCGTACCGCCTGCGACCAGGGAAGAGGGGAAGCGTGACCTCCGCCGGCGCGAATGTGCCACGACGGGACCGGGCCGTGATCATGGCCCGAGGACTGAGCGTCCGGATGGGAGTTCCCAAGGGTCTGCTGCGTCTGTCCCCCACCGGGCCGGCCTTCGTGCGGATCATCGCCGATCTCTATCTGGGCGCGGGGCTTCCCGTGGACGTGGTGACCCGAGGGGAAACCGCCGCGGCCTATCGCCGTGAATTGCCCGTGCATGAGAACCTGCGCATCCTGTCCGCGGCCGCAGGGGGGGACACGGCCCTGACGCTCCTGGTCGCCTGGCGGTCATGCTTGGCCGCAAGTATTCCCTGTTCCCATTTCTGGGCCCACCCCGTGGATATGCCACTGGTGAACGCCGATGCCGTCGGCATACTGATGGACTGCTCACACCGGAACCCGGACCGGGTCATTCGCCCGGTTCTTCGGGGTGTTCCGGGACATCCGGTCATCCTGCCCTGCGATGCCCTGGCGGTTCTGGACCGACAGGAGAGCTTTCATGAGGGGCCTGTGCGGGATTTCCTTTCGAGCGCCGGCGGGAAGGGATTGTTGCCCACGCCGATGCTTGTCGAAGTCGAGGATCCGGGGAGCGTCCAGGATTTCGACCGGCCTGATGATTTTTGCCCCGACCAGTCTTTGGCCGAGAAAAGAGGCATGCCATGAAACGAGATCATCGTCTGACCGCAGACGAGGGAGATATCTACCGTCGCCTGGCGGAAATTGTGGAGCAGGGTCAGGATGGAGTGCTGGCCACGGTGATCCGGACCCGTCTGTCCACTCCCCGGCACGAGGGGAGCAAGATGATCATCATGCCCGACGGGTCGGTGGTCGGGAGCGTGGGCGGAGGGTCGGCGGAGGCCCGTGTCATCGACGAGGCCCGGCGGGTTTTCCATGACGGTTGCCCCCGCTGTCTTTCTCTTGACCTGGCGGGCGATGTGGGCGTCTGCGGCGGCCACATGGAGATCTTTCTCGAACCGGTCACCCGGGCCGAACCTTTCCTGGTCATCGGGGCCGGACACGTCGGCCGGGCTTTGGTCGAAGTGGGACGGACTCTGCCCTTCCGCTTCACTCTCATCGACGACCGGCCAGACCTTCTTTCCGACCTGGCAGGGCTGTCGGGGGTCCGCCTGCTCGAAGTGTCTCCCGGTGACCTTTTCGCCTCCCTCGAAGTTCCGCGGCGCGGAGCCGTGCTGATCGCCAGCCGCAATCATGAACTGGACGGAGACTACCTGGAGGCGGTCCTGGCTGCCGAGCGTGAGGCAGGTCGGGAATTCGTCTTCCTCGGGGCCCTGGCCAGTCGGACCAAGGCCGCCATGCTGCGCAAGCGTTTCGCCGGGGAGGACCGGTGGCGCGAGCGGATCGCCCGGATGCAGTATCCGGTCGGGTTGGCTATAGGTGCCGAAACACCTGCGGAAATTGCCCTGAGCGTGCTGGCCGAAGCGCTGGCTGTCATGCGGGGGGTTCCTCAGGTTCTGGATGAAGAAGGACAGCCCCTGGGTGTGCGACTGCACCGGAGGCGTGAATGAATCCGGGTGGGAACATCTGGATCCAGGGAGCGGGCGAACTGGCTTCGGGGGTGGCCGTGCGTCTGGCCCGGAGCGGGTACAGGGTCGTGCTGGCTGAAACCGAAAGACCCTTGGCTGTCCGGCGACTGGTTTCCTTCAGCGAGGCGGTCTACGAGGGTCGGACCCTGGTCGAGGATGTCCCTGGTGTTCTGATTGAACCTTCCGCCGTCACTTTTCCGGCCGGGTGGGTAGCGGTGGTCGTGGATCCCGGTGGTTCCCTCCTTCCCGGTCTGGGGGCCGGGGCGGTGGTGGACGCCAGAATGACGAAAAATCCTCCTGAGCCTCTGCCCGTCGGAACGGTTCCCTTGATCGGACTGGGGCCCGGGTTCAAGTGCGGACTGGATGCCGATCTCATCATCGAGACCCACCGGGAGGCACGCCTCGGGGCGGTTATCGCCACCGGGACCGCGGCGGCGGATACCGGGGTGGCCGGTCTGGTGGGAGGTCAGACCGGCCTGCGCGTGCTCCGGGCTCCCGCAGCGGGTTGTTTGACCTCCCTTTACGAAATCGGTGATCTCGTTCAAGAGGGAACGGTCCTGGGTCACGTGGGCGGATTGCCGGTGGTCAGCGGATTGGCGGGGATGATCCGTGGGTTGGTCCATCCCGAGGCGGAACTTTCACCCGGTGCCAAGGTTGGAGATGTGGATCCACGTGGCCGTGAAATAGATCCCTCCGTGGTGAGCGACAAGGCCCTGGCCGTGGGCGGGGGGGTGCTGGAGGCTCTATTGAGGCTTAAGGTCTTGCCGGTCCAGGAGCAACTCTTTCCGCGGGGCATTGAGCCCCAGGATGGTAATTGACAGAAAGCGGGACCATCTATTACCTTTAGGTAGGTCCCGGTTAAGTTCCGGGGCTTTTTGTTGCCCCCCGCTCGACAATCCGTTGAATCTAATTGGAGGTTTCTCACGTGCTTCCGACGAGGAATACCAACTTTTTCCGTAAGGTCTTGTTCTTGGCGGTCATCCTGATCGGTACGTTCGCCGCTTCAGTCGCTGTAGCCCAATGTCAGCCTGCCCAGATGCAGGAAGCCAATCTCGCCTATCAGTCTGCCCAGGAATTCATGGTCAATCGCCAGTGGGACCAGGTCATTGCACGGATGCAGTCCATCATCCAGGTTTGCCCTGAACACGTGGAGGCTACCCGTGATATAGGTGTCGCCATGATGGGCAAAGGGAAATTTACCGAAGCCGTCCCGTATTTTAAGCGCGTTATCGAACTGAGGGGCGAAAAGGCCGAAGCCGGGGATTTCGCCAACCTGGGCAAAACCTACGCCAAGTTGAAACAGTACAAGGAAGCGCGTGGCGAGTACATGAAGGCGGAAGAACTCGCTCCGGATGATTGCGGGGTCCTCTTCAATCTGGGTGTGATGCATAACGCCGCCAAGTTCTATCCCCAGTCCGTGGAAGTGCTTGAATACGCTTTGGAAACCTGCCCCCATATTAGTGAGCCGGTGCTCAAGCTGCTGAACGATTCCGCGGAGAAGGCCGCCGCCCAGCAGAAGGCCAACGGCAACAATGACCGGGCTGCCTACTTCACCGGCCTGGCCCAGAAGTACGGTGGACAAGCCGGTGGGTCCACGACCTACGACATGGTCAGGCAGAAGATGAAGGATAAGGAGTACCAGGGTGCGGTGACCCTGTTGAACCAGATGTTGGAGAAGGAACCCACTCACACCGGCGGCCTGCTGACCCTGGCCCGGGCCCAGGACCAGTTGAAGAACCGGTCCGCCAGCATTGCGGCCTACCAGAAATACCTGGTACAAAAGCCCAATGATGAGAACGCTACGGCGGCCATGTTGCAGGTGATGGTCGAGAATGAGCAGTGCTCGCTCGCCAAGAGCGAAGCAGCCAGTGCGGTGCGGAAATTCGAGGCCAAGGGGCGGAAGGCGCTGGCCCCGATCATGTATTCCTGGGGCCTGGCGCTGGAGTGCATGGGCGAATACGAAGTCGCCCGGAGCAAGTTCCAGCAGTGCGCCGGCAGCGGCCACGCCCGTTACGCCTCCTACGGCGCCCGGCAGGTGGAGCGTATGGAGGGGCTGCAAGCTCGTGAAGAAGCAGAAAAGAAAAAAGCAGCCCAAGGCGGATGACGGGGGTGGATGATCCCCATTCCTTGTGCGATATTGGTCCCGCGGATCGGTTGGTCGATCCGCGGGATTTTTTTCCTCATCCTTTACCTGGAGTCCGTGTTCGTGGGCCGTCTGGACAAATTGCCGCCATACCTGTTTTCCGCCATCGATGCGGCCAAGGAAAAGGCCCGTGCGGCGGGAGTTTCCGTGGTCGATCTGGGCGTCGGCGATCCTGACCGTCCAACGCCCCGGGCTCTTGTGGAAATCATGGCCAGTGCCGTCGCCGATCCCACCTTTCATCGTTACCCGGCGCAGCGAGGGGATGGCGGACTGAGACAGGCTATTGCTCTGTGGCTGGCCAAGCGGCATGGGGTCCAGGTCGATCCGGTCCGGCAGGTTCTGGTGCTGGTCGGCAGCAAGGAAGGGCTCGGCCATCTGCCTCTGACCTGCGTGGAGGAGGGGGACAACGTCCTGGTACCGGATCTGGGCTATCCGGTTTACGGCCAGGCGACCATCCTGGCCGGCGGCGAACCAAGGGCCTTCAGCCTGAGATCGGCAACTGGGTTCCTGCCCGATCTGGATGAACTGTCCCGCCTCATGGACAACCGGACACGGCTGTTGTTCCTCAATTACCCCAACAACCCCACCGGCGCGGTGGCTGGTCAGGCATTCTGGCAACAGCTTGTGGGGCTTTGTAGAGACCGCAACGTAACTCTCGTAAACGATGCAGCTTACCTGGAGGTCATTCTTGGCGGCAACCGTCCGGTCAGTATGCTCCGGTCCGCGGATCTGGCGGCCGACCGGGTGATCGAACTGCACAGCCTGTCCAAGATGTTCAACATGACCGGCTGGCGCATCGCCTTCGCCGCAGGGCATCCGGAGGTAATCGGAGATCTTGGCCGGGTCAAGGAAAGCATCGACAGCGGCGTGTTCACGGCAATCCAGGCTACTGCAGCCCACGCCATGGGGGAATCGTTCGCCGACCTGCTGGACTCGGTCATGGCCGCCTATCCCGAGCGGCGCCGGATCATGGTCGAAGCCTTGACCAGGGCGGGGTTCGAGGTTTTCGACGCCACCGCGACATTCTATGTCTGGTGCCGGGTGCCCGGGGACGAATCGTCGGTGGATTTTTGCAACCGGGCGCTGGAGGAGATCGGGGTGGTGGTCACACCCGGACCGGGATTCGGTCCCGGGGGCGAGGGTTGGTTCCGGATCAGCCTGACCGCCAGTGATGAAGATGTGGCCGAGGGCGCCGGTCGGATAGGAGCCTGGCGATGATGGACAAGGTCAGCCTTTACGGCATCGATGTGTACGCTCATCACGGGGTCCACCCCGCCGAACGGGAACTGGGGCAGCGCTTCGTCATCGACGTGGACCTGTGGACCGATTGTGCACCGGCAGCCGCCTCCGATACCCTGAATCAGGCGCTCGACTACACTGCCGTTCATGCCTGCATAAATGAAAGCACCGCAGGTACTTCGTTTCAGTTGCTTGAGGCCTTGGCCGGTCATTTGTGCCGGGTCCTGCTGGAAAGTTTTCCGGTGAGCAAGGTACAGGTCATGGTGCAGAAACCCAATCCACCCATTCCAAACTTTCTCGGACGCGCTGCCGTGACCTTTGTCCGGGACCGGTCGTGGCTTGACGCAGATCCAGGAGACCGAACATGACGCCGCCAGTGGTCGTTGTCAGCGCTCCGCTGATGGAGGTCGTCTATCTGGGGCTGGGAACGAATCTGGGGGACCGGGTCGGCTACCTGCAGCAGGCTCTGTTCGCCCTGGCCACCCACCCGGAAATCGCGGTTTCCGCCGTCAGCAGGGTTTACGAAACGGAATACGTGGGGGCTGGCCGCCAGGATCCGTATCTCAACGCCTGCGTAGAACTGAGGACGCGCCTGGTGCCAAGGGTGCTCCTGGCCGTTCTCAAGGGAACCGAACAGAGGCAGGGCAGACAATCAGCAGGCCACATGCAGCCCCGGCCCATCGATCTGGATATCCTGATGTACGGAAAGCGGGTGATGAGCGAACCGGGGTTGACACTTCCCCATGCGCATATGCGCGAAAGGGCCTTCGTGCTGGAGCCCCTGAGCGAATTGGCCCCTCACGAAAAATTCCCGGATTCGGGGGAGACAATCGCTTCCGTCTGTGCGAAAATAAGGCGTAAGTCCGGGCCATGGATCAAGGCCCGTCTGGATATCGATTTAAGTAATTCTTTGCCGGACAACAACAAGGAGGGTTGGCGTGCTGCCCTGGCGGTACATTGTCGTTGAAGGAGTCATCGGCGTCGGCAAGACAAGCTTGACCAAGCTGCTGGCTACACGGACCGGTGGCCGGCTCAACCTGGAAGTGGTGGAGGAAAACCCCTTCCTGACCCAGTTCTACCAGGACCGGTCGGCCTACGCCTTCCAGACCCAGATCTTTTTCCTGCTCAGCCGCTATCGCCAGCAGCAGACCCTGTTCCAGCACGACCTTTTCAGCTCCACCCTCCTTTCCGACTACCTGTTCGCCAAGGACCGGATTTTCGCCAACCTGAATTTGGGTGATGACGAACTGGGCCTCTACAACCAACTGGCCGGCATTTTGGAGCAGCGGGTTCTGAAACCCGATCTGGTCATCTATCTCCAGGCCAGAACCTCGGTCCTTTTCCAGCGGATCCGCTGGCGGGGCCGAGCTTTTGAACAGGACATGGACGAGGACTATCTCAATGCGCTCAATGCCGCCTATAGTTATTTTTTCCATCACTACACGGATTCGCCCCTGCTGGTGGTCAACACCGACAATCTGGATTTCGTCAACGTCCCCGGTGATTTCGATCTTCTGTTCGATCAGATCGGGGAAAAATTCAACGGCACACGGTATTTTGCTCCCGATTCAGGTCCCGAGTGATCCCGAGTGATACCGGAACCGGCACGAAAGGCATCGCCATGGAGAGGAAGGGCAAGACTCTGAGCATGAGCGTTTTCGCCCGGCGGAAGAAGCGGGGCAGGAAAATCGTGCTCTTGACGGCCTACGATCTGACCAGCGCCCTGATCGCTTCCGCCGGCGGCGTGGACGCCATCCTGGTCGGGGATTCCCTCGGCATGGTTGTGCTGGGGCACGAAAACACCCTGCCGGTGACAATCGACGATATGGTCCATCATTGCCGGGCCGTCTGCCGTGCCCGGCCGCGCGTGCCGGTTATCGCGGACATGCCTTACGGCAGCTTCCACGTCTCGCCCACCGAGACGGTGCGGCACGGATTGCGCCTGGTGAAGGAAACGGGGGTCAGCGCCGTCAAGATCGAAGGCGGGCGCCGCCGGGCCGAAGCCATCAAGGCCCTGCTGGATGCCGAGATTCCCGTGATGGGACATCTGGGCTTGACGCCGCAGTCGATCAACCGATTCGGCGGCTACCGGATCCAGGGCAGGGGAGAAGAAGCCGCGGCCGCCCTTCTGGACGAGGCCATGTTCCTGGAGGAGGCCGGTTGCTTCGCCGTGGTCCTGGAATGTGTTCCTTCCTCGGTGGCGGAGCGAATCTCCTCCCGGTTGAGCGTTCCTACCATCGGTATCGGGGCTGGTCCCGGCTGCGACGGACAGGTTCTCGTAATCCACGACATGCTGGGGCTGTTCACCGGCCTCAAACCCAAATTCGTGAAGCGCTACGCGGAACTGGGAACCTCCGCCGTGCAGGCAGTGGAATGCTATGCCGCTGAGGTCAGGGAGGGAACGTTTCCTGCCCCCGAGCACGAATTCAGTGAGAAACCCACCGGGCGGCAGGACGGGTCGGGGGCGAATGTGAGCGGTCAATCAGGCTACTTGGGCACGACCCAGACGGATGAGGACTGATCCGCATGGAGATCTGCCGTACTATAGCCGAGCTGGCTGCCCAGGGATCCTTGCGCGTGGACAAGCCGTTGGTGCTGGTTCCCACCATGGGAGCCCTGCACGAGGGACATCTCAGTCTGGTTCGCCTGGGGCGCAAGCTCGGTCCGGTGGTCGTGTCCATTTTCGTCAATCCGACCCAGTTCGGTGCGGATGAGGATTTCGATGCCTACCCTCGGGACATGGTCGATGATCTGGCCATGCTGGAGGCCCTGGGAGTGGAAGCAGTCTTCGCTCCCGATGTGTCACAGATGTACCGGGACAATGGAGAGGTGACCGTTCAGCCCGGTCGCCGCGCCCTGGGGTTGTGCGGCGGTGACCGTCCCGGTCATTTCACCGGGGTACTGACGGTGGTTGCCAAGCTGTTTGGAGCGGTTCGACCGGATGTCGCCGTCTTTGGTCGCAAGGATGCCCAGCAGTGTCTGGTCATCGCCCAGATGGTCGAGGATCTGAAGATGCACGTCCGGTTGATCGATGGCCCGACGATTCGCGAAACCGACGGCTTGGCGCTTTCCTCCCGAAACAGGTATCTGGGCGTGCGGGACAGGGATCGGGCGCTCTGCCTGTTCAAGTGCCTGACCGCGGGCCGACATCTGCTGGCAAGCGGGGAAAGGCGCCGGGATGCCGTGGTCGCGGCCATGATGCGGGAGCTGGCTTCTGCGGACCGGGTGGAATATGTCGAGGTGCGGCGGGTTCCCGACCTTGAAAGCGAAGAACAAGTGACCGGCCGGATTCTGCTGGCGGTGTCCGCGCAGGTCGGTCCGGCACGGCTTATCGACAATTTCGTCCTGGAAGTCACGGACCACGGCGTTGACGAGGGTTTCCTGCTGGGCTAGCAGGCTGTTGAAAAACTGGATCTGGTCGCGTTCGGGGCGCTGATCGGCTGGATTCGCGGCACGACGACGACGCGATGCCGCTGTGCATCGTGGAGGAGGAGTAACAAAAGGGGCCTTCTGGGTTTCGTGTGGGTAGCATAGTCGATGTCGGTTAATCTGTCTCCC
>CBDUYZ010000048.1:0-13060 GCA_965371575.1 uncultured bacterium | reverse complement strand
GTTGGGATCGCTGTCGACAGCCACCACCTTGTCGAAAAGGTCCGCCAGGGCCAGACTGAACAGGCCGACGCCACAGAACAGATCACCCAGCAACGCGCCGAGTTTACCGTCGTTCTTCAATTCGATGATCCATTCGCGGATCACCGCCACCGCTTCCTCGGTCACGGCCTGGTTTCCCTGGAAGAAACTCTGGGACCCCACCCGGTACTTGTGCCCGGCGATCACGTGGATCAGATAGTCGCGGCCCCACAACGGCAGATTGTTGAACAACAATCCTTCGCAGCCGGGAGCGGGCGGCTCGCCCTCGGGCAGTGCGGCCAGAATCTTCCTCATCACCTTCACGCGCCGGGAGGGGCCAAAGATCGAGACCAGCCAGCCGCCGCGGCCGTTCATCCTGACCACGATCTGCTCGGCCGGGGGCAGCATGCGCAGCCAGGGTAGAATATCCCGGTTGAACTGTTCGGGCAGCAGGGCGCAGCTTTCCAGGGGGACGACCTCGTGGGTGCCGCGGCGCATCAGACCGTAATGATTGGCGGGATTGGCGAACACACGGATCCGGTTGCGGTAGCCCATCTCCATTCCGGCCACCGGGCCCGTCAGCAGTTCAGAGACATCCATCTTGCCCAGGCGCAGGAAGCAGTCGGCGACGATGTCCGCTTTGGCCCGGCGCTGATGCTCGGGCTCCATGTGCTGCAGATCACACCCGCCGCACTGACCGAAATGGGGACAGGGTGGATCCTGGCGCCCCGGTCCCCGTTCCAGGATCTCCTGCACCGTCGCACGCACGAATCCCCTGCGGCGTTCCTTCACCGCCACGCGCACCCGATCACCCGGCACAGTCAGCGGCACGAACACGGCCTGGCCTTCGTGGTGGGCCAGCCCATCCCCGCCGGTGACCAGTTTTTCTATGCGAACCTCGATGATCCCTGATTCATCGGGTTTACCATCCGGTCGGCGGGGCTGTGCCTTGGCTTTGTCTGTCTGCTTGTCATTCATGGTCCGTTTAAATTAGCATGGGGGTAGTCCCGAAGCCAGATTTCCGGCGACGCTGGTCCAGACGGATGGGTATACCCGGCGACCTCCGGCCGAAAACAGGAACGGATTCCAGGGTGGGTAACAGGAACATCATCGGATTGGCATGGCTGGGTCCGCTGGCAGTCCTGCTGGTGGGCGTGTCCATGACGGGATGCTCTCCCAAACGGGTCGTGCGGACAGAGACGGCCACTGAAATGCTGCCGCAACCGGAGTACCGGGGCGCAGCGGGAACCTCTTCCCTGGAAATGGCCAAGACCACGCCCCCGGGCATGCCGGCCAAGCAGCAACTCACGGGATCGCGCCTGGGCCTCGAGGCCGCGGCCCTGGCCAGGGAACAGCTGGGCAAACCCTACCAGTGGGGTGCCGCGGGTCCGGAAAAGTTCGATTGCAGCGGCCTGGTCATGTACGTCTACGACAACCTGGGCGTGAAACTGCCACGGGTTACCGGCCAGCAGGCCTACGCGGGGGGCCATGTGGACCGCGAGGATCTGCAACCGGGCGACTTGGTGTTCTTCAAGCTCAACGGTTCCCGGATCGATCACGTTGGTATCTACGTCGGACACAGCAAGTTCGTGCATGCCCCGCGTAAGCACATGCCGGTGCGCACGGACAGTCTGAACAACTCCTATTGGCGGCGGCGGCTCAAGGGGGGCCGGCGCTTGAACTGAGGATTCGTCTTTTGGCCGCTGAAATTCCCGGCACGACTGAAAGCAGACACCAAGGACAATGCTCCGGGTTCCTGGCCTTGTTGCTGACGGCAATGCTTATCATGGTGGGCGCCGTTTCGGCCCCGGCCCGGGATCTGGCAAAGGACCAGCCTTCAGCCACCGGCGGCTTCCGGGGTCGCGCCCACACGCCGAGCGACACCCTGGGCGCCTTCACCGGCAGCCTGTGGGGTCCGGTGCCCGCTCGGGATGACAGCGTCTCCGCCAACTTCATCAACCGCTCGCGGCCGGCCTGGGAAACGGCGGTCATGGTGCCCTACTGGATCGTCGGCATTCCCTTCCGGATCGTGTACCTGGGCATCGACCAGACGGTCATCGGCCTGGATAAGCTGGGCTTGTTCGGCGTGGCCGCGGAGTACCCCGGTCTCAAGGGACCGCTCGGCACCTATATCATGCCCCATGTTTCCATCGGTGACCTGGAAGGATTCACCCTGGGTCTCGAGGTCACCCGGCCGGACTTCCTGGGCCCGGGCAACATGCTGTTCTTCCAGGGATCACGATCCACCCGCAAGGCCGACGAGCTGTCCGGCGGCACCCTGTTCCACATGGGCCGGAACTGGACTCTCCAGGTCGGCGGCGGCACGGAGGAGAAGAACCTGACGCGGTATTTCGGGCTGGGACCGGACTCATACTACGGCGATCTGTCCTACTACCACCGGCTCACGACCTGGGGCGGGTTCGAGCTGGAAAAGGACGTGGGCCGCAAGGTCGGCCTGGAACTGCGGACCTATTTCTCCAAGGTCGAAGCCCTCGAGCCGGTCTTCGAGGTCGATCAATCGCTCGGCAGGATTCATGCGGGCAACATTCCCTATGGATATCCCGGCGAGTCCAACGGCTGGACCTCGCGCCTGGCCCTGTACCGCGACAGCGCCGACCAACGGGGCCGACCCCGGCGCGGCGGGTTCCAGTCGCTCGGCGTCTCGTTGTTTCAGGCCAGCGACGGCAGCCGGTTGCAGTACCTGACCTACCACGCGAATCTGGAAAAATTCTACCCACTCTGGCACACCGACCGGACCCTGGCCCTACGCACGTTTTTCAACCGCATTTCCAACACGGGACCGGTGGATGTCCCCTTCCAGCGGCTGGTGACCTTCCAGCGTCCGGACGAGCTGCGCGGATTCCACTCCCTGCGCTTCTATGGAATGGGGTCCCTGGGTTTTTCGGCGGAGTACCGCTGGCCGATCTGGGTGGCCCGCGGCCGTAACGATATGGGCGTGGACGCCTATATCTTTTCGGACGTCGGTCAGGTGTTCTACAAGACGGCGGAAATCAGCCTGAACAACCTCAAGACCACCGGAGGGGTGGGGCTGCGCCTGATCAATTCCGACCGGGGCTTCGGTGCCCGTTTCGAGCTCGGGCTCAGCGATGAGCAGACGATCGTCCGGCTGAAGTTCAGCCAGACGTTCCAGTACGACCCGAAAGGCATTCTCTATGGCAAGAACCCGACCAAGGTCTACTGACAGGCTTCTTTGGTTGGCCCTGCTGGGTCTTCTGGGCGCCCAACTCGGCGTCCCGTCGCCGGCTGCCGCGCGCAAGCCCCTGCGCGACGAACCGGTGGTCTGGTTCGCGAACGATCGGGAGCCGATTCCGACGCCCGAATTCCGGGAGCCCGGCCTGGTGCCCTACGCGGTGGACTCGTTCGTGGGCCGGCCGTTCTCCCGGTTCTGGCATCCCGGCCGCTTTTTCCGCTGGGTTGGCACCGGCGACCGCGTCCAGGAGGCGGCGGACATCAATACGCTTGACGAAGTGGTCAACTCGACCTGGTTCACCAACCGTATTGGACTGTTGCCCCTGTCCAAAACCGAACTCAGGGAAGGGGCGGCCTACGGGTGCGGACTCGCCGCGGGCCCCGACCGCAGCGCTCCGTGGACCATCATCGGGGCCAAGACCGCGGGCGTGACGCCCGGTTTCAGGATCAAGGACGCCAAGGGGGATGTCTGGCTGCTCAAGTTCGATCCCCCCTCCCACCCGGGCATGACAATCCGGGCCGGCGCGGTGACCAACCTTCTGTTCCATGCCATCGGTTTCAACGTGCCGGTGGACCGGTTGGTGAAATTCTCCCGCGAGAACCTGGTGGTGGGCGAAGGCGCCATGATGCGCCTGCAGCGCGTGGGCGAGGTGGCCATGAGCGAAGCTAATCTGGACTCGATCCTCACGGCCACCGGGTCCGTCTTCAACGGCGAATACCACGCCCTGGCCAGCCGTTACCTCGACGGGGCGCCGCTGGGACCCTTCGACGATCAGGACGTGCGCAAGGACGACCCCAACGACACGGTGCGCCATCAGGACCGACGCGAACTGCGTGCCCTGAAAGTGTTCGCCGCCTGGGTCAACCACTTCGACATCAAGATGCACAACTCCCTGGACATGTATCTGGGCGAACCGGACGAGGGACATGTTCGCCACTACCTGATCGATTTCGCCTCGACCCTGGGTGCTTTCGGCGACGCGCTGGTCAAACGGTTCGGCTATGAATTCGGTTTCGACGTGTTCCCGATCCTGGGCCGCACCGTGACTCTTGGCCTGATCGAGGATACCTGGGTCTCGCTGGAGCGGCCACCGGGTCTGGATGAGGTGGGACTTTTTGACGTGGCCTCCCTGGAACCGGATGGTTGGAAACCCGACTTGCCAAACAGCGCCGTGGCCAATCTCACCGCACGGGACGGTTACTGGGGCGCCAAGATCCTTTCGGCCTTCACGAATGATGATCTGCGCCTGATCGTCGAGCAGGGTAATTACCGGAACCCGGCCGCGGCGGATTTCCTGGTCGAAACCCTGGCCGGCCGCCGCGACAAGATTGTGCGGTACTGGTTCGACAAGGTGCCGCCCCTCGATTTCTTCACCCTGACAGCCGAGGGAATCGATTTCCACGACCTGGCTGCCGAGCGGGGTTATGCCTCCGCGGAGGATTCGCGGTACCGCTACAGGCTGGCCGCCGTGGACAGCGGCCGCGAGAACAACCGCGCTGACGGCTGGACCGCCTGGCGGGAAACTTCCGCCACGGCCGCGCCATTGTTCGATGACGGCGGACGGTTGGCCGCGGACGTACCCCGGGGCGATGCTGATCACCCGTTCCTGGCCTGCGAGGTCCAGGTCGATCGGGGCGATGGCTGGAGCCGTTCGACCACTCTCTATGGAGCCTATGCCTCGGGCCGCCTGGTGGCCCTGGACCGCTGAACAGAGGAACGCCGTGACGCACCCCTGCAACAGTGACCGGACGACCGCCCTGGATCGCGTCCTCTGCCTGTTCGCCCCCGTTCGGCGCGGCGAGGGCGGCATGGTGCTGTTGATGGCCCTGAACGTGTTCCTGTTGCTGACCGCCTACTACATCATCAAGCCGGTTCGTGAGGCGCTGATCCTGGCGGAGTGGGGCGCCGAGGCCAAGATCTACGCCTCGGCGGGGCAGGCCCTTCTGTTGCTGGGTGTGATTCCACTCTACAGCCGGCTGGCCGATCTGATGAGGGTGCGCCGCCTCATCGCCACCGTCCTGGTGTTCTTCGCCGCCTGTCTGGTTGTGTTCTACCTGCTGGCCAGGGCGGGGGTGTCGCTGGGGATTCCCTTCTATCTGTGGGTGGGCATCTTCAACATGATGGTGGTGGCCCAGTTCTGGTCCTTCGCCAACGACCACTACACCGAAGAGCAGGGCAAGCGGCTGTTCGCGATCATCGGTTTCGGGATGTCCGCCGGCGCGGTATTCGGCGGGCTCATTGCCAAGAATCTGATCCAACCCCTCGGGCTTTACCAATTGATGCTGCTGTCGGCCGCGCTGCTGATGGTCAGCCTGCTGTTGACCATCGTGGTCGCCAACCGGAAGAAGGATTCCCACCGGAGTCCTGATGAGGTCCGCCCGCCGGACGAGGAGAAGATGAGCGGTCCCGGCGGCTTCACGCTGGTTCTGAAGAACCGATACCTGCTGCTGATCGCCCTGATGATGGTCCTGGCGAATCTGGTCAACACCACCGGCGAATACATTCTGGGGGCCAAGGTCAAGGATTCTCGCGAAAAGACCGTGACCGAGGTCGTCCGGACGCCCGGCATGAGCGAGGAAACGTACGCTACCCTGCGGAACGAGCGGCAGGAGCAGGTGGGTCAGGCGATCGGTGATTTCTACGCCGGCTTCTTCGCAGTGGTGAATCTGGTGGGATTGCTGACCCAGCTCTTCCTGGTGTCGCGGATCGTGCGTTGGTTCGGCGTGAACCGGGCCCTCATGGTCCTGCCCCTGGTGGCGGCCGGCGGCTACATCCTGGTCGCCTTGTTCCCCGTATTGGGCGTGGCTCGTTGGGCCAAGACCGCGGAAAACGCCACGGACTATTCCCTCCAGAATACGGTTCGCAACATCCTGTTTCTGCCCACCAGCCGGGCTGAAAAATTCAAGGCCAAGCAGGCCATCGACGTGTTTTTCGTGCGTGCCGGCGATGTCCTGGCTGCCCTGGTGGTGCTCGGCGGCACCACGTTGCTCGGTCTGGCGCCGAGTGGTTTCGCTCTCGTGAACGTCGTTATCGCCTTCCTGTGGGTGGTGCTGGCCTTCTCTATCGGCCGTCGGTACCTCCTGATGTCCCGGTCCGGGTAAACGCTTCCGCCAAACCCCTTGCCCTCGATAATTCCGGTATGTCCTCGTCGCGATCCGGACGGATTGATCCTGCGGATTACCCGAATTTTTCTAGACGGCATTGGGCTTGGCACAAGGGTTGCCTGACCGGGACAGAAGGGGAAGTACAACAGGTTTGCAGAAATGAAGGCTGTTGTTTCCCACAGTGATTGAGCGTGGCGCGGCTGGCTTTTCAACTTCATGATTTCCAAGATGTTACGCCGCACAACGGGCTTGTCGCTGGTACAAGTGAAACGGGTTCTCAAATCCTGAACCGGACGGCAACGCGGAATCGTCAAGATGGAGTCGGCCAATTTCCTGCCGGGGCGGGAAAGGCCGGACGTGAGATGAACCCGGATTATTCATGAATCACCGTAGCGAGGGTGTGTATGATCAGATTTGACAGTGCCCTCGCAAGGTTTTGGGACCGAGACGTACCAGTAGGTACGTTGAGGGAGCAAAACCGAGAACGTGCTGTCAAATCTGATCATACGCGGTCGCAGTAGGCGATTCATGAATAATCCGGGTTAAGCAAACAGAACATGGAGGACGGCGATGGCTCCCGAATGCGCGGTGGCGAAAATAGCACAGGCCGGAAAATATCTTTCGTTCAAGCTTGATAAAGGCGAGTACGGGCTGGAAATCCTCAAGGTCCAGGAAATTGTCGGTGCCACCGGCATTTCCCTGCTTCCTTTGGCGCCGCACCATGTCCTGGGCCTGATCCGTTTGCGCGGTCGGGAGATTCCCGTGATCCAGCTGCGCAGCCTGTTCGGCCTGCCGACCGGTCAGGAATCCGAGAAGAACTGCGTCATCATCGCCCAGGCCCCGGTCCAGGGCTGCCTCGCCACCTTCGGCCTGTTGGTGGACGAGATTTGCGAGGTACTGAACATCACCGCCGACGAGATCCAGTTTCCCCCCTCCTTGGCCGGCGGCATGGAAGGACCAGATTTCATCAACGGATTGGGCCAATTGGAGGATAGGGACGTGATCCTGCTGGAAATAGAGAACTTTTTCAGCGAGGAAGAACTCAAGGCCGTGGTCATGTGCGACGAATAATACCCGGTAAGGGTCAACGTCCGCCCCGACAAAGGAACAGGTCGTATAGTGAAAACCCGCGACAGCATCCTGCTGAAGGTCCGCACCATTCCGGCCATGCCCTCGGCCGTGGTCAAGCTGAAGCAATACCTGAGTGATCCCGACGTCAGCTTCGATGAACTGGCGAAGGTCATAGAATTCGATCCCGGCCTGACGGCGAACCTGCTGCAGTTGGCCAATTCGGCCTACTTCGGCTGGTCGGGGCGCATCAAGACGGTGAAGGAAGCCATCACGCGGTTGGGCACCAACCGGATCTTCCAGATGGTGCTGTGCATGTCGGTGGCCCCGCTGGTGCGCAAGCCGATCAAGGGTTACGGCATGGAGGCGAACGACCTGTGGCAGCATTCCATCGCCACGGCCATCTGCGCGGAACAGATCGCCAGGATCCAGAAGATCCCCAACTCTGAAGAGGCCTTCACCGCGGGTCTGCTGCACGACATGGGCAAGATCCTGCTGGGCACTTTCGTGGAGATCGACGACAGACCCATCAAGGATCTGATCCAGACCGGAAGCATGTCCTTCAACGAGGCGGAGCGCAATGTCCTGGGCATCGACCACGCCGAAGCGGCGGCGGAGCTGCTGCAATACTGGAAACTGACGGAGAACGTGGTGGCCGCCGCCCGGTGGCATCACAATCCGGATGAGGCCGACGAGAAGTTCCGCGACGTCGTGGACCTGGTTCACGTGGCCGACATTATCTGTATCAGGATGGGCTGGGGCGTCGGTTCGGGCGACCAGTTCTACTTCATGAACGATGCGGCCAAAAAACGGCTGGGGGTCGACTCCAGCGTGGAGGACATGGCGGTAGAGAACGTGGGTGCGGCCATAGACGACCTCAGGAACATCCTGCACGCCCAGCTGGAGCCCATTCTCAGCTAACGGTCACTTAACCCGGATTATTAATGAATCACCTACTGCGGTTGCGTATGGTAAGATTTAACAGCACGTTCTCGGTTTTGCTCCCTCAACGTACCTACTGGTACGCCTCGGTCCCGAAACCTTGCGAGAGCACTGTCAAATCTTACCATACACACCCTCGCTACGGTGATTCATGAACAATCCGGATTAACGCCGATTTCCACCTTCACGGAGTCGTCCACGGCTTCCCGTACGGCGTCATCCAAATCCATTTTCGACGAAAACAGCAGAAGATCCTGGGCCCGGGCGGTCAGCACGGGTTTGGGTGACCTGATGGAGCAGCAGTCCCGGTAGGGCAGGATCGATGTTTCGAAGGCGCCGATCTTCCGCGACCAGGCGGTGATCTCCATCTTGTCCATGCCGATCAGCGGCCGCAGGATCGGCAGCCCCACATCCGAACTGATGGCGCCGAGATTGTGCAGGGTCTGGCTGGCCACCTGGCCCAGGCTGTCGCCGGTGACCAGGCCCAGACAGCTGTTGCGGCGGGCCAGGCGGGCGGCCGTCTTGACCATGAAACGGCGGAACATGACCATGTCGTGACTATCGGGGATCTTCCCGATGGCCCGCATCTCGTAGGGCACCGCCGGCACCAGGAACAGCTTCAGCGGCGACGACGCATAACGCGCCAGGATCTCCACCAAATCCTTGATCTTGCCGACATCCGCCTCGTGGATGTTGCGGCCTGAATAGAAGTGGACGAAGTCGGTCCGGCTGCCGCGGCGCATCATCAGCCAGGCGGCCACGGGCGAATCGATGCCCCCGGACATCAAAACCATGGTGCGTCCGCTGGAACCGAAGGGCAGCCCGCCCCAGGCCGGTTCCTTGTCCGTGAAGACGAGTATGTTTTCCTTCAGGACCAGCACGTTCACCGTGAAGTCGGGGTGGGCCATTTTTCCCGGCAACCCGGTGGTCTGGTGCACCACCGCGCCCACCAGGCGGCTGACCTCGGGCGAAATCAGACCGAAGTCGCGGTCGCTGCGGCGGGTTTCCACCTTGAAGTTCTTGGCTGGGCCCCGGTTTTCGGCGGCGAGCTGCGCGGCCGTATCACAGAGCCCGGTCAGTCAGGGCTCACGACCTGCCTCCAGATCCTCGAGCAGCTCCGGATCAATCTCCTGCCGAGGCACGGCCACCACCGGGGACAGCCATTGCAGACCAAAGACGTCCCGCAGTTTTCGGGTCACTTCCGGTGCCCGGCCGGGATCCGTCAAGTGGATCAGGAGCCGGCTTTCCACGTGGTTGACCGATTCCACCGGTTCGCCCTTGAGGGCGATCTGTATGTTGTTGATTAGCTTGCGCAGGAAGACCTTGCGGTTGCGGCCCTTCAGGGCGATTTCCGCGTAGGAGCAGGCTATAATGGGGGTGGCCAGGGCCATACCGACTCCGGGGGGCTTGATTCTCCAGGTGATCCATGTATTCTGCTGTCACATTCCCATTCAGAATCTAACAGGAGTGGTTGAAGGCGCAAGACAACGTTGCAGGACAGCGTTACCCGCCCGCCGCTGCGCAAAGGACGACATGATGAGTGAAATCGACGGCATCAAGCTGGACATTTCGGGCCTAGCCGACTTTCTGCAGCCCGGTGAAATAGAGGCCATGTCTGACCGGGTTGCAGTGGTCGCCGGAGAGCTGGTAAACGGTACCTGCCCCGGTGCTGAGTTCCTGGGTTGGCTTGACCTGCCGGAGCACATCACCGAGGCCGAGTTCACCGCGATCGAGGCCACCGCCGTCCGGGCCCGCGAAGATGCCGCATGTTACGTGGTGATCGGCATCGGCGGATCGTATCTGGGCGCCCGGGCGGTGCTGGAAGCCCTGGGCGGACCGGCTGCAGGTCATCCCGAAATCCTTTTCGCGGGCACGGGACTGTGCTCGGCCACCCTGGACCGGGTGCTGACCAGAGTCCGTGACCGGGATTTCCGCCTGTGTGTGATCTCCAAATCAGGCACCACCCTGGAACCCGCGGTGGCCTTCAGGCTCCTGCGCGGCGAACTGGAGAAAAAATACGGTCGGACCGGGGCCGCCGGCCGCATCACCGCGGTGACCGACGCCAGTCGGGGCGCCCTGCGCGGGATGGCCGAGGCCGAGGGATTCGAGACCTACGTCATACCCGACGACGTGGGCGGGCGCTTTTCGGTTCTCACGCCCGTGGGATTGGTGCCGCTGGCGACCGCGGGCGTGGATATCCGGGGCCTGGTCGCCGGGGCCTGCGGCATGCGTGAGGCTTGTCGCACAGACGATCTGCTGGCCAACCCCGCCCATCTGTACGCCGCGGCGCGCCATCTCCTTTATGAAAAAGGCTTCACGACAGAGGTCATGAGCACCTTCCACGGCGATCTGCAGATGCTGCAGGAGTGGTGGAAGCAACTTTTCGGCGAGAGCGAGGGCAAGATGGGGCAGGGTATCTTCCCGGCGTCAGCCGTGTTTACCACGGACCTGCACAGCCTCGGCCAGTACATCCAGGACGGCCGGCGCAACCTCCAGGAAACCTTCCTGTGCGTGCGTAGCGCGCTCGGCGACCTGACGGTGCCCGGAGACGACGCCGACAATCTCGACGGCCTGAATTACCTGGGCGGCCGGAGCCTGGACGACATCAACTGGAAAGCCTACCAGGGCACGAAGCAGGCCCACCTGGCCGGCGGGGTGCCCTGCGCCGGCTTCGAAGTCGAGGCCTTGACCCCCGAGACCGTGGGCGGATTGCTGTATCTCTTCGAAAAGGCGATCGCGGTCAGCGGTTTGCTGCTGGGGATCAACCCCTTCGATCAGCCGGGCGTGGAGACCTACAAGAAGGAGATGTTCCGTCTGCTGGGGAGGTCATAGACAGGGTCCCCAATCCCTGTTTGCCCTCCTGCCGGGTAGGATTTATTTTATATCGGTGATGTGATGCTTCCCGGGGCCGGCTTACGGCCTCCCATGTCTTCCCCAGAATGAGGAGAAATCCGTGAAGAAATCGGCTCTTGTCTTCACACTGCTGACCGCTGTCCTGGTGATCGTGGCGGCCGGTTGCGGCGAAAAGAAGGAAACGATCGAGAACACCCCAACTTTCTTCGCGAGTACTAATTCGGACCAGGCCGCCGAGTCCAACGTCTGGCGGGGCGAGGTCCTGGAAACCATGAACTCCGGCGGCTACACCTACGTCTACATCGCTACTGACGCCGAAAAGATCTGGGCCGCCGGCCCGGAGGCCGAAGTTGCCGTGGGACAGGTCGTCACCATGGACAAGGGCATGAAAATGTCCGGGTTCCACGCCAAATCCCTCGACCGCACATTCGAGGTCATCTACTTCGTGAGCTCCATCCAGGGCATCGACAGCGCCCAGACCACGGGTGAAGCCGCGCAGGGCGGTTCGGACATGACCGCCAGCCCCCATGGCGCCGGCGGCGGCATGGGGATGAGCTCCGGCGGTTCCCACAGTGTGGTGGGGAAAACAGAAATCATGGGCATCGCCAAGGTCGCCGGCGGATACACCGTCGAGGAAATCTTCACCCAGGGAGCCGCGCTGGACGGACAGTCGGTGAAGGTGCGCGGCCAGGTAGTGAAGTTCACCGCCAACATCATGGGCACGAACTGGGTGCACATCCAGGACGGCACAGGCAGCGCCGCCACTTCCGATCTGACGGTGACCACCGACGCCGTCCTGGCCCTGGGCGACGTGGTTGTCGTCGAGGGGCCCTTGACGGTGAACAAGGATTTCGGGAGTGGCTACAAGTATGCGGCCATCATCCAGGGGGCGACCGTCATCAAGGAGTAGGGCCGGGCATGAACAGTCCGGGTTACTGCCTTGGTATGACCAGCAACGAATCGTCCGCCACGAAGACCCACTTGAAGCCGTTCGAGCCGTCAGAGATGACCAGTTCCCTGGTCATCCAGTAGACGACACCTCCGATATCGGGCGGGACCTCGGTCATGGCTTTTACCTCGAGGGTGTCGGAGAAGCTGAACAAGCCCACTTCCACTCCTTGGACATCGAAACCCATTTGCGGCTGGTGACCCTGGAGTGATGGAAAATATCCCTTATCGGTGGTGGAAAACGAGCCGTCTGTACTCGTATGTCCGATCAATTGCCTGAAAGGGTCATTGTCGGTATATCCGGAAAAATATACGTAATCTTCAAACAGAACGGTTGATGTATCCGGTTCCGTGGCAATAAAAACGGCCTGAAATATTCCATTCGGTACGTAATCAACCAGGTTACCAAAAACGTATCTCAGTACTACAGATGTTACGTTCTCCGTAACTTGAGCAGATACGCGGTAGAGCTCCTCGTCCTTCCAGTTCAGAATAGCAACCTCCAAATAACAGACGCCACCAATATCCAGCTTAATGGAGCTTGTTGAAATTCCCGGATTGGGTTTCGCCGGGTGCAGGACGAATTCGGCGAGCGGAGCTGTTCCCGGCTCTGATTTCGTAACGAATACCTGTCCGATTCCTGGCCGGAACGATGCAGTTGTTCGGACATCGGTTCCTGCCGGCGGCGGCATCAGGGCCTGGTTACTTCCACTGGGTAAATCAGGGTATTCGATTCGGCATCGTCTCGAGAGCTTCAGGTCGGATATGGGTGCTCCGCTCTGATCGACGACAGTCAGCTTGAAGGAGAATCCGCCCGGCGGGGGGCTTGTACCGTCGTCCCCGCAGCCGGAAGGGAATGTCAACAGGATCAGAAGTAGAGCAGACAGGCGGAGGGATAAAAATTTCCTGTACATCG
>CBDUYZ010000047.1:0-13122 GCA_965371575.1 uncultured bacterium | reverse complement strand
CCGTATGCCCGGTGGTGTGGGAGGGTGAGGTCGCGAGGCCTCACCCTACCCGATGGTAGCGGGGATCCGTTGTGAAGGCCAACAGACAGACCGCCCGCTCGAAATTGAGGTCATTCCGCTGACTTTTACGGGGCAGGGGAGGGCCATGGTGGTGGCCGGGGCGGGGACGGGGTCCATCATCGACCCAGCCCCTTCCATGGATCCCCGGGCAACCTCGAGACCAACTCTGTGAGGACGACCTCCGCCGCCTCTGCAGGGTCGTAGGCGACGTCGGCCGAGACGAGGGGCCGGACGTCCCCCCGGAACGCCGCTGTGGCGAGCTTGGCCGCCAGGTTCGCCTCGAACTCGGCGCGCGAGACCTTCAGGCTGCCGTGGTCCATGTATCGCTGGAAGCACTCGACGACGCGGGTGCTCGTGGCGCCTCCGTCCCGCAGGGCAATCCAGAGGTCGAAAAGGTCGCGTCCCTTCTTGCGCTGGTAGAGCGCGCGCATCTTCGTCCCCAGCAGTTCATCGAGGTGGTACACCGGGAGCGTGGACGTCCCGCTGAACCACGGATTGTCGACCTCGAACGGGTGTTGTGCAACGGGCAGAACGGCGAAGTGCTCCCGGGTGTTGATCTCGATCTTCAACCGCATGGTCGTGACCGGCGGAAAGGTCGTCTCGAAGCGGTAGATCAGCGTGAAGCGTCCCTGGTTTTGTTTCCACTTCGGATTTCCGAGCCACGAGTCGAGTGTATCCCGGATAGAGTCGATCAGTTCGCCGATAGGACCCGCGTCGCGCTGGACAAGGTCGATATCCTCGGAATAGCGCCGTCCTGCGCCGAGGAACAGCTTGTGCAAGGCCGTGCCTCCGCGGAAGATGGCCTGAGCGGCCACGGTCTCCTCCGAGAACATGGCGACCAGAGCACGAGAGAGCACGAGGTCCTGTTCGACCTGCTCGTTGGCGGGCCAGGGCGCATGGGAGCGCCAAGCGGTGATGTTGGCGCGCGGGATCAAAGCTCGAGCTCCAGCTCGGCGTTGGCTCGAACGCGCCAGCGCTCATCGATCTCGCCCTGCGCCGGTTCTCCGGGGAGCAGAGGGACTACCCGACGGTGTTGGGTTTTGAGCCATTCCGCCAGCGGAGCGGCCAAGTCGCCTTCGCCGACCGCATCGAGCAGGTACCCGAGGCGTTTGACGTCCGAGAGTTTCACCAGGTGCGCGATCTTGGCCAGGGCCTTGCCGTCGATGCGCTCCGCCAACTCGCCAAGGACGGTGGCGACATTGCTCAGGTGTCCGGCCGCCGCCTGGTAGCGGACCAGGTCGAATGCGGTGGTCTCGGGTGTGGCCACGCGCATCGTTCCGGTTTCGGTCTGGATTCCGGTCGTCGGCATCTGTTCGACCTTGCCGTTCATCGAGAACTGGATGGTGACCTTGCCGGCGCGTATCTCGCGCGTGGGCTTGCCGGTCACCACCTGGAAGACCATGGGCTGCTGATGGGACGCGCCGTGGATCGCGGCGGCGCTGAGCACTCCCACGTAGTAGGGCTGATCGAGGTGGCGCATGAACTCGTCGATGAACCAGCTCGCGGGCGGCGAACCCGTCGCTCGATATTCGGGAGGAACGACGACGTAGAAGCCGCGTCTAGGGGAGACAATCCTCCCTTGCTCCTTCAGCCTACGCAGGGCGGCCTGGACAGCGACGGACGAGCGTTCGGTCTCGGAATCGGCCCTGGATCGGGTAAAGGTGAAGCGGCCAAGTGACTGGAGTTGCTCCACCCAATCCGACATGGCGGGTTTCTTGGGCATGCCGACTGTCCCCTTTCGCATTCGAGATGCGTACAAATCACTCGCAATAACTAACGTTTTTCGTTAACTTCTGCAAGTGAAATGTAGGTGTTTGGGGATATCGAATCTACAGGGGCGGGGGTGGAGTCGAGGCTGGCGGCGGTCCGGTGCGCACTACACGAGGCGTGAAAAGCGGGCTTTGAACGGGTTCGGCACAATACGCGCCTCGCGTAACGCATTCTGCGTAATCTGGTTGCGGGTATCGTGACCATCCGCCGGAGGTCCGCACAAGCATGCTCTATTGCGGGGAACCAGGGGGGCGCGAGTAACTGGCCTTCAGGGCCTTATAAGGGTATGAAAATTGCCTATATGAGCGCACAGCGAAAATTTCTGTTGCCAGGATGGATTTATATGGGTAGAGTTATTGCCACTATGAGCACAAATCAGCAAATGAAACCGACCGAATACTTCGACCGCCACCCAGTGTTCCGCTTCGACGATTTCGCGGTGGCCCACTCCGCAGACGGCCGCCGGAGCCGTCAGACCACCGCCTCGGTGCTGAAGCAGCACGTGGCTGCCGGCCGGTTGCTGCATCTACGGCGCGGCCTGTACGCGTCCGTGCCCCGGGGCGCCGATCCCGGGCGACATCCTGTCGATCCCTACTTGCTGGCCACGCAACTCGCCCCTGACGGCGTGGTGGCCTACCACGCGGCGCTCCAGTTCCACGGCAAGGCCTACTCCCTGTGGAGCCGTTTCCACTACCTGACCCGGGGGCGGCAGCGCCGGTTCGCCTTCCGTGACCAGGAGTTCGTGCCGGTCCAGGCGCCCGCCGTGCTCCGGGACCTTTCCGACCTGGGTGGTGGGGTGGTGGAGCGGCGGCATGGCGGTGGTGTCGTCCGGGTCACGACCCTCGAGCGCAGCCTTGTCGATGTCCTGGACGCACCGGATCGCAACGGCGGCTGGGAGGAGGTCTGGCGCTCCCTGGAGATGGTCGAGTTCTTCGACCTCGACGCAGTGCTTGCCTACACGCGGGTGCTGGGTTCGGCGCTGACGGCCGCGCGCGTGGGCTTCTTCCTCGAGCAGCACCGTGACAACCTCATGGTCGAGGCGCAGCACCTCGACGCGTTCCGCAGATTGGCGCCAGCTCAACCGCGTTACCTGGATGCCCGTCGCGAACCTGGCAAGCTCGTGAAGGACTGGAACCTGGTAGTGCCCGAGCGCGTGCTGACCCGCTCCTGGGCGGAGGTGAGCTGATGCTGAGTCCTGCCGATCTGCAACGCGAAGCGGCGGCCACCGGGTTCCGGGGCGAGGTGCTGGAGAAGGTGCTCCGTTTGCTCGAAGTGCTCGACGGGGTCCGCAGCCACCCGTTCCTGAAGTCGCGCATGGTTCTGAAGGGCGGTACGGCGCTCAATCTATTCGTGCTGGACGTGCCGCGCCTCTCGGTCGACATAGACCTCAACTACATCGGCGCGGCCGACCGCGAGACGATGCTCGCTGAACGCCCACAGGTGGAACAGGCGCTCCAGGCGGTGTTCGGGCGCTTGGGGCTCCGGACCCGGCGCGTCCCGGACGATCACGCCGGCGGGAAGTGGCGGCTGTCGTATTCGGATGTCGACGGGCGCTCGGGGACCCTCGAAGTGGACGTGAACTTCATGCTCCGGACACCGCTCTGGCCGCCAGTTGCGGCAGATTCCTATCCCGTAGGATCGTTCGGCATCAGCGGTGTTCCCGTGCTGGATGTCCATGAGCTGGTGGCGGGTAAGCTCGCCGCCCTCTTCGGGCGCACGGCGAGCCGGGACCTCTTCGATATGCACGGACTGCTGGCAGCCGGCTCGTTCGATGCCGAGCGACTGCGCCTCGGGTTCGTCGTGTACGGCGGCATCAGCCGCCGGGATTGGCGGGATGTTTCCCTTGAGGAGGTGCAGGCGGACCCGCTCGATGTGGAGCGGCGACTGGTGCCATTGCTGCGCGCGGGGGCGGGGCCGGCCCGTGCCGATCTTGCGGCCTGGAGCGAAGCACTGGCCGCCGAGAGTCGCGAACTCCTGTCCGCGGTGCTACCGCTGCGCCCGGAGGAACTGGAGTTTCTGGAGCATCTAAATGAACGCGGCGAGATAGTGCCGGAACTGTTGACCGGCGACGCCGACATGCAGCAGCTTCTGCGCGGGCACCCGGGCCTGCGCTGGAAGGCGCTCAACGTCCGCAGGTTTCGCGGGATTGGAGGGGGCAGCGGGGATTCGGATAGGGGCGAGTGAAGGCGGGAACGGGGAAGGAGCGGCGCAAGGGCTGGCTCATGTCCCGCCTGTGTCTAAATAGCGATCGTTTGATACAAGCATTCGCTATTGCGACACATGTTCGGGGGATGCAAAGGGATGGGAACCGGGCTGGGCGCTTGTGTCCCCCCAGTTCCATAGATGATCATCCTGGATGTGAAATCGATTGTGCGTCGGGCTGAGAATCTTGAAGGAGTTACAGATGACGCCGGTATTCCGCTTACGTGTTTCCCTGGTTGGATCTTCGGGTCTGTATCGGATCCTGGATGCGGCCTCAGACGCTACGTTCGAGGACCTCCATGGCGCGATCTTCTATGCGTTTGATCGAGATGATCCACATCTGTATTCCTTCTACATGACCCGCGCCGACACGAAGAGCACTCGCCGGATCAGACGGGCTCCCGAGATCTCGGCACCGGAAGCCGGTGCTGGAGGCGGGGTGCTGGGATTCACGAATCCTGGTCGCTCGGCAAAGAAGGTCCGGATCGGTGAGGTCGAATTGGATGAGGGCGATTTGTTTCATTACCTGTTCGACTATGGAGACGAATGGTGGCACAGGATTCGCGTCGAGGCGATCATGGAATCGGACGCGGCGAAGAAGAGTGTCGTTATCGTGAAATCGGTCGGTGTTTCGCCGCCGCAATACCCCGAGTTCGATTAGGAATCCGACAGCCCGGCGGAATCGAGCTGCTCCGCCGGGACGACGAATGCTGAATGCAAGATTGTTCCCTGATTTGTCCACGGAGCGGCTTGGATCAGGAGGAGATCTGCAAGTGACCGGTCCACCACCCCCCAAGTTCAATCAGCGGATGTCTCTGCACGACAGGATGGCCGGCGCTGAGGCCCGCCTGGTAGAGCTGGCCGGTGAGCAGGCCGACGTCGAGGCAGAACTCCGCGCTCTACGAGCCGAGCTGGTTGCCGTCGAGGCAGCAGACAACGCCATCGAGCCGGTTCTAACCGAATCTGCACCGCAAACCCCCGCCGAGAAAGTCGCCCTTTTCCGCTCCCTCTTCTCCGGCCGCGACGACGTCTTTGCGAAATTCTGGCAGAACCCGAAGACAGGCCGGAAAGGGTACGCTCCGGCCTGCCGCAACGAGTGGGTCCGGGGTGTATGCGAGAAACCGCGCGTCAAGTGCGGGGGCTGTCCCGATCAGGCATTCATTCCTGTGACGGACGAGGTAGTGACGGAACATCTGCGCGGCCGGTTGGTCATGGGGGTGTACCCGATGCTCCGCGACGAAAGATGCCTATTCCTGGCTGCTGACTTCGACGGTGAAGGCTGGCAGGACGATGTGGCCGCATTCGTCGAAACGAGCCGCCGATTCGATCTCGAACCAGCGGTCGAACGGTCGCGGTCGGGAAACGGGGCCCATGTCTGGTTCTTCTTCGCAGAACCGGTGGCGTCGGTGACGGCGCGCCGATTGGGTTGTCATCTCATCACCGAGACCATGGAGCGGCGCCACGAGCTGTCCATGCAGTCGTACGATCGGTTGTTTCCGAACCAGGACACGTTACCGCGAGGCGGGTTCGGCAACCTGATTGCGCTCCCCCTGCAATACGAGGCGCGGCAGGCCGGGAACACGGTCTTCGTGGATGACGGGTTTGTCCAGTATCCCGACCAATGGAGTTGCCTTGCGACCGTGGACCGTCTCTCGGCGCAGCGGGTCGAGGAGATCGTCCGGGACGCGTCCGCCGGTGGACGGGTTGTTGGTCTGCGGATCGCCGATGCCGACGACGTGGAGGAGCCCTGGTTGCGCCCGAGCCAGCGTTCGCACTCGTTGGTGCGCGACGTTGGGCCGCTGCCGGACGAGGTCGACGTTGTCGTTGCACAGCGGGTATTCGTGGCCAAGAACGGTCTGCCGCCCGCGCTGATCAATCAGATCAAGCGCCTGGCCGCGTTCCAGAATCCGGAGTTCTTCAAGAAGCAGGCCATGCGGTTGTCGACCTGGCTTACGCCCCGGGTCATCAACTGTGCCGAAGACCTTCCAAAACATGTGGCGCTGCCCCGCGGTTGCCTGGCGGCGCTGGAAGGTCTGCTATCCGAGTACGGCGTGAAGCTCGCCATGGAAGACCTGCGCGCCGACGGCGACTCTCTCGAAGTCGAGTTCAGGGGACAACTGACGGAAGTGCAAGAACAGGTTTCCACCGCATTGCTGGCTCATGAAATTGGCGTATTCGTTGCGCCGCCCGGAATGGGTAAGACCGTGGTCGGGATAGACGTCATCGCGAAGCGGGCGCGCAATACACTGGTGCTTGTTCACCGGACACCCCTGCTCGATCAGTGGCGGGCCCAACTCGCGCTGTTCCTGGACCTGAAGGCGGGCGAGATCGGGCAGATCGGCGGGGGCAAGTTCCGGCCCAAAGGGCGTCTGGATGTCGCAATGCTGCAGACCCTTGTGCGTCGTGAGGATATCGCCGAGATCGTCGCCGAGTATGGGCACGTCGTCGTGGACGAATGCCACCATGTGCCGGCGGTCTCGTTCGAGCGGGTCATGCAGGAGGTTAGGGCGCGGTACGTGACCGGCCTGACGGCCACGCCCCAGCGGCGTGACGGCCACCAGCCGATCCTCGAGTTCCAGCTCGGTCCGGTGCGATTCGCCGTCGATCCCCGGAGCGCGGCGGCGGAGCACATGTTCGATCACCGGCTCGTGGTGCAGGAGACGACATTCCTGGTGGAGGAGGGGGAGAAGCCGCGGATCCAGGAACTCTACAGCGCACTGGCGGCTGACCGGTCGCGCAATGACATGATCCTTGACGACGTCGCGCAGGCACTGGCCGAGGGGCGTTCGCCGGTTCTGCTCACTGAGCGGCGCGATCACCTCGAATACCTCGCCGAGCGAATGCAGGGTCGAGCGCGTCACCTGGTCATCTTGCGAGGCGGCATGGGCGTCAAGCAGCGTCGTGAGATCACCGAGAAATTGGCGAGCATTCCCGCCAGCGAGGAACGGCTGTTGCTGGCGACGGGGCGGTTCCTCGGCGAAGGGTTCGACGACGCACGGCTTGACACCTTGTTCCTTGCCCTGCCGGTGTCGTGGAAGGGGACGCTTGTGCAGTATGCTGGCCGGTTGCACCGGCAGTGCCGGGGAAAGAGCGAGGTGAGGATCTACGATTACGTCGATCGGCAAGTGCCAATGCTGGCGCGGATGTTCGAGCGACGGATGAAGGGTTATCGGGCGATGGGTTACGCATCGGTGGGGGAGTTGGGGATCCGGTAGGTGCCGCTCATGGGAGGTCCCAGGTCCAGCAATTGGAGTTATCGTGCTATGCTTTCGCCAAATCCAATGTTTCTCAGTCCTGTTCCTTGTGGCCAAGACCAATATGGCGGTCATTCTCGAACAGAGCGGCATCGCCAACATCGGGAGTTTGTAGAGGCATGGACGACATCACCAGACCCGCAGGCGAGATCGTTCTCTACCAGACCGAAGACGGACGTACCTGCCTGGAATGCCGGTTTGGGGATTAAACCCTGTGGCTAAGCCAGGCCCTGATGGCTGAATTGTTTCAGACGACAACCCAAAACATCACCCAACATCTGAAGGCAATCTACCAGGAGGGAGAGCTCCAGCCGGAGGCAACTTGTAAGGATTTCTTACAAGTTCGCCAGGAGGGGGAGCGCCAGGTTCGCCGGAAGGTGCAGCATTACAGCCTGGATGCCATTCTCGCCGTCGGCTACCGGGTCCGTTCCCAGCGGGGCACCCAGTTTCGCATCTGGGCTACGGAGCGCTTGCATGAAGCAAGCCGGGACGAAAAAAACATGAAACTACATCACTCTTGTCCCAGACAGCGTTTCTCAGACAAGCGAATCCGGAGAATTCACGACTGTTCGTCGGTACCTGCAGGCCTCCAGAGGGGATGGTGGTTTTGGTCCGGAATCGGTGGCCGAAATGAACTGGAGCGGGCGGTGCGGAATAAGCCGGAATCAGTGGCCGAAATCGCCGGAATCCGCAGCAGGGTCATCAAGTTTCCTGAGGACCGCTTCTGCTAGAATTTGGTTGTTCGCCAACTGGGCAACGTAACCCAATGCCAAAGTGGCGATAGCATCGACGAAGTTCAACGCTTCACACACTTCACTATCTTCATATTTGGCGCAGATCTCATTCTCGTCGACTCGTCTAGATACGGCAGCAAAGCCGCTATGGGTGCGTGGTCTGGAACCGGCGCCAGATGGGGAAATTCCACCGCATCGCCGACCGCCGGGAGGTCGAGCGGGACGGCTGCGGCAAGCGGCGTCTGAAGTGGAACGATCCCCAGGACTGGCTCGTCTACGAGAACGCCCACAAGGCCCTGATCGACCGGGACACCTTCGAGCGAGCCCAGCGCATTCTCAAGGAACGCGGCAATCACCGGCAGGCGACCGGCTTCTTGACCGGCAAGGCCAAAACATCGCCGTACCTGCTGTCCGGCCTGATCAAATGTGGCGCCTGCGGCGGCTCGATGCACGGCCGCACCACCTGGAAAAACAAATGGCGGAAGGACGGTACCCGCATCGGCACCCCGTACTACGTCTGCGGCGCCGCGATCACCAAGGGCAAATCGGTTTGCCAACCCATCCAGTTTCCGCAGCGGGTGTTTGATGATTTCGTACTGGATTTCGTGGCGCGCAGGATCGAAGCCTTCCTTGGTCGGCAAGGCCGGGCCAAGCTGCGTGCACTGATCGAAAGGCAACTCGCTCCCAAGACGCCCGATCACAAGCCGGAAATGCGTGACCTGAAAGCGCGCCTGAAAGAACTCACAACGAAGATCGACTCGGTGATCGACCTGGCGGCATCCTCCGACGAACACCGCAATCTTGTGCAGGACCGACTCGGCCGGCTCTGTGGTGAACGTGAGGAGATGGAGGGCCGGCTTCGTGCGCTCGAGCAGGTCCCGGCCAAAGCGCTGAACCCGGCAAAATTGGTGGACGCGATCCTCGATGGCCTCACCGATGCTCGCCGACTCTTCACCCAAGGCACCATGGCAGAACGCAAGCGCGTCATCCGCGCCTTCATAGAGAATCTCACTGTCGATGGGGAATCTTGCACGGGTGAGTTGAGGATAAAAAGAATCCCCGATCCTTATGCGTCAGAGACGCGAAGCATCGGGGATTCTTTCAAAGTGGTAGCGGGGACAGGATTTGAACCTGTGACCTTTGGGTTATGAGCCCAACGAGCTACCAGACTGCTCCACCCCGCATCCATTTCAAAATTCTGGTACCACCCAGCGGTGGGCCAGGAATATAGGATCCGCGTCTGGGGCTGTCAAGAAACGCCGGAATCAATCGCAAGAGGGGTCATTGGTGTGTCACGGCGCCTTTTCGTCGGGGGGAAGCACCATCAGAACTTCCTCTTCGGGCCGCTGCATATTCTGCTCTTCCCGAGCGATTTTTTCCAGAGCTCGAGGGTCGTTTTTCAGGGCTTCCAGGCACTCGATCAGCTCCTGGTTCTGCTTTTCCAGGGAGGTCACTTCTTCGCGCAGTTGCTTTTCCCGGCTGGCCAGGTGGAACCAGGAGACAATGCCGTTCTCACCGAGCTGCGACAGAACCAGCATCATCAACAGGCCGGTGCCGACCAGGATGGCCAGCGAATGACGGGCCAGGACACTGCCGGCCGGGTTGCCCCGGATGAATCCGTCCTTCGCCGCGGGATTGGGCAGGTTGTTCATGCTCCCTCATTTCCTGAAGCCGAAGATCCTTCTTCGGCGTGGCCGGAAGTTGGCGTCGGAAGTAGGTGCCGGTATAGAGACCGCCACCCGTTCCACCGCTCAACTCAGATTATAGAAGCAACCCGGTCCGGGGTAAACCGCCAGATCGTCCAGTTCCTCCTCGATCCGCAGAAGCTCGTTGTACTTGGCGACCCGGTCGCTCCGGCACAGCGATCCCGTCTTGATCTGGCCGGCGTTGGTGGCGACCGCCAGGTTGGCGATGGTGTTGTCGGCCGTCTCGCCGCTGCGGTGGCTGACCACATTGGTGTAGCCCGCGCGCTTGGCCATCTCGATGGTTTCGAGAGTTTCGCTGAGAGTGCCGATCTGGTTCAGCTTGATCAGGATGCTGTTGACGCAGCCTTCCTCGATCGCCCGGCGCAGCATTTTCGGGTTGGTAACCAGCAGGTCGTCGCCCATGATCTGGATCCGGTTGCCAAGCGCCTCGTACAGCTTGCCCCAGCCTTCCCAGTCGTTTTCGTCGAGACCATCCTCAATGGACATGATGGGGTAGTTTTTCACCATGTCGCTGTACATCTCGATCATCCGTTCCGCGCCCCAGGGTTCGCCCCCTTCGGCTCCCAGATAGTATTTGCCATCCCTGTAGAATTCACTGGCAGCAGGATCCATGGCCAGCACGATGTCTTCGCCGGGTTTGAAACCGGCCTTTTCGATGGCTTCCATCAGGAGGTCCAGGGCCTCTCCATTGCTGCCGAGGTTGGGTGCGAAACCGCCCTCGTCCCCGACCGAAGTGGCCAGGCCCTTGTCATGGAGAATTTTCTTGAGGGTATGAAACGTCTCCGCACCGTAGCGCAGGGCCTCACGGAAGGTGGGGGCTCCCACGGGCATGATCATGAATTCCTGGATGTCCACGTTGTTGTCCGCGTGCGACCCTCCGTTCAGGACGTTCATCATGGGCACGGGCAGTGTGCGGGCGCTGACCCCGCCGATATACTGGTATAGTGGCAGACCCACCGACGCCGACGCGGCCTTGGCGACGGCCAGGGAAACACCCAGGATGGCGTTGGCGCCCAGCTTGCCCTTGTTGGGGGTGCCGTCGGCCTCGCACATGATCTTGTCGATGAGGAGCTGATCCGTGGCGTCGATGCCCACGAGTTCCTCTTCCAGATCCTTCACGTGGTCCACGGCTTTGAGTACGCCCTTGCCTCCGTAGCGGCTCTTGTCTCCGTCCCTCAACTCGACGGCTTCGTGCTCTCCGGTGGAGGCCCCGCTGGGGATACCGGCGCGCCCGACGCTGCCGTCTTCCAAAAAGACATCGACTTCGACGGTGGGATTGCCGCGGGAATCGAGGATCTCCCGCGCCTGGATCATCTCTATGAAACTCATGGGGCTTCTCTTTCTGGTGAAAATGGCCTTACCAATCTCAGCGCCGTCGCCGGCCGCGTACGGCGGAAGTTCAGGACCAGTCTAGGTCCGGTCCCCGGCCGTGTCAACGATGCAGGAAGTCCGGTTTCCGCCCGCCCGCCCGCGCCTAATTAGTTGACCTGGACGGGGGTGGACCTCTATTTTCGCTGGCGAGAAATTTACCGCTCCCGGAGGCTGCATGTTCGACCGGCATCAGGATTTGAAAACCATCCGCCGCTGCAAGCGGGGCGAGGAGGAGGCGTTTGCGGAAATCCTGACGCGCTATCGCGGGGCCATCTACAACCTCTGCTACCGGATGACACGTAACTCCGAGGACGCCAAGGATCTGGGGCAGGAAATATTCATCAAGGTTTTTTCCCTGCTGGACCGCTTCGATGAGAGCTACGCCTTCAGTAGCTGGCTCTTCCGCATCGGAACGAACCATTGTATCGATCATCTGCGCCGGAACCGTTTTCGGTTCCTGTCGCTGGACGGCGGGGTGGGGGCCGACGGCGAGGAATACGAATTCCAGCTGCCGGATTCGGGTCCGGTGCCGGACACGGTCCTGCAGAGAAAAGAGGCTCTCGAACGCCTGGAAGAGGTGATCGCCGATCTGCCGCCCCATTACAAGGCCATCACTCTGCTGCGGCACGACCAGCAGCTTTCGTACGAGGAAATCGCGGAAATCCTTCAATTGCCGCTGGGTACGGTCAAGGCGAGGATCCATCGGGCGCGCAACCAGATCCAGCAGATGCTGGCTGCCCGTTCCTACGACATATAGCCCGGATTATTCTGCTCGCTACGGTGATTCATGTCATCGCTTTAGCGCTGGGAGCGTAGCGAGCAGAATAATCCGGGTTAATGGAAAAAATGTTGAATTACGGTGCAACAAAGACTGGAAGGCGCCGTAAACGAGACTAGGCAGGTGATCAAATCAGTGTCGGGGGATACGACGCCTGCCTGCTCTAGGGGCGGAAACGGCCTGGGAAACATCCCTGCCGTTTCCCCCCAACCATGATGAATATCCGCTGTCCGGCCGCGTGACTCCTCATTCGGCCGGGAGAGGGACGGTGGGGAAGGAGCCGGAGATGTACGGCAAGAAAAACAAACCTGACCTGCCCTTGGCCTGCGAGGAGTGTCGGCAGGGTCTGCAGGAATATTTGGATGGTACGCTGGACAAACCGGAGTCTCTCCGGTACTTCCTGCATCTGCGGGTATGTCCCGATTGCCAGCAGGAGCACGACCGCCTGCGGGGCCTTTTCCGGATGCTGGAATCCCTGCCGGATCACGAGGTCCCGGCCGATTTTGACGAAGCGGTCCTGGCCTCGGTGCCCATTGCCGCCTACCTGGCCATGGAACCCTTGCGCAGGGACCGCGTACCTGTTTATCTGGAAGAGGTCTTTCTGCCCCGTTTCGTGCGGGCACGTCTGACCCGCCTGGTGGGTTTCGGCATAGCATCGGTGGCGGCGGGCCTGGTCCTACGGGGAGACGGATCGGCCGTGCTGCCTGTTCTTATCGTGGCCGGCCTGCTGCCTGATATGCTGGTTCGCCTGCAAGACTTGGGGCGTCGCATCCTCGAAACCACCAGAAGGGCCGAAAGCTGACTATAATGCGTCTGACCAGTGGTGCACTCGCCAGCCCCGGCAGCGGTTCTTCCCCGAATCGTTTCCGGTCCATGGTGGGTCCACTGGGCAGTGTGGTGATGATTTTGGCCCTGGGTCTGCTGACCCCGGGCCTTTTCGTGTCCGCCGCGTCGGCCCAGAGTATGGAGGTCGTCTCCGCCGAGGTCGATTCGGTGGAAGTGGTCGAGATCGAACAGTACGTGGAAGTCAGCACCAACAGCCGGGATTCGCTCATGGTGGAGATCCGGCGTTATTCCCGTATGATCGCGGGTCTGAGGGATTCACTGGCCGGCAGCGACGCCGAAATCGAACTGTCCGAGAATCAGCGTCTGATCATCGAACAGAGTATCGAGGATATCTCCGAGGTCGTCGAGAACATCGGGGTGGAACTAAGCCAGCTTGAATTCGAGATCAAGGACAACACCAT
>CBDUYZ010000046.1:0-13231 GCA_965371575.1 uncultured bacterium | reverse complement strand
CCTGGCAGCCTGGACCAACCAGCGAAGCATCGGCATCTACGGAGTGACTTTCATGCTGCTCCATACCGGCACCGGCGGCAATCCCTGGCGATTCTCTCTTCCCCGCAGATTGCCCTCTCTCCCACCGACCCTGGCTGCTATCACGGGCCTTGCCGTCACCTTGCTCGCGGCTGGCCTTCTATGGCCGCAAATCATCAGTAACGACTTCTACCTCAGGGAAGGTTTAGGGCGGCGATTCGGGTCGGGGTTGAATCCGGCACACTATCCCGTGAAAGCCGCCGCAGCCATGAATCGCCAGGGGAGTCGGCTCTATTTCTCCAACCTCGACGCCGCGGCCTTCCTCCTGTCCAACACGTCCGGCCGAATCTTCATCGACGGACGCACCGAGGCCTATTCAGCCGACCTCTGGGCTGAGTACGTCCGTATCAAGCGGGGTGATGAAAAGGCCTTGGACCTCCTGGCGAAGCGTCGCGTGGACGCGGTCTGCCTGGCCCTCAGCGGCGGCTCTTTCGATAAGTTGGCTGTCCGACTGCTGGACTCCCCGGACTGGGATCTTTGGACCGCGGAGGGGGCCGGCCTCCTGTTCCGGCCGGCTGCTGAAAGTCCACCCCACCCCATGGCCCCGTCCGGGAACCGGAACAATACCGACATCCTGTCCCAGGCGGCCGTGCAGAGCCTGGCTGCGGCAGAGTACGGGTCCCCGACCAGAAGGGCCGACCTCTGTCTCGCGGCGGGTCATCTCTACATGTTCGCCGGAAATGATGAACAGCGACAAGTTGCCTACCGCCGCGGGCTCTCCTACAAGTCCAATCACCCGACGCTGAATCACAATCTGGGCAATCTGCTGCTGGGCCAAAACCGGCCTCAGGAAGCCCTCCCGTATTTCCAGGGCGCCCTCGAAATGAACCCCAGGCTGGACGGTTCCGCTCTCAACGCGGGAGTCTGCCAGATGCGACTGGGCCGGTTGAACGAGGCTGTGGAATCCTTTCGGCGGGCCGCGGCCATCGATCCCAAGAATTTCAAGGCCTGGGTCAATCTTTCGATCGCCCACCTTGGTACAGGCAACCGGCCGGGTGCGGTCAAAACCCTGGAAAAGGCCCTGGAACTCCGGCCCCGTGACCCCCGCCTGCGGCAGCGGTTGCAGGATTTGCAGCGCGGCAGGCGGGACTGACCCGGAGCGGCTCCCTGTCTTGCGAGCAGATCCAGTTTTTCAACAACCTGCTAGTGTTTCACCTGCACGGTGTAGGTCAGAATCGTCTCACCGTCCGCGGGCACCGGCACGTCGAAGGCCAATTCACCAGCGTTCACCTTACGGTGTGGCAGGGATTCGGCAACCACTTCCCAGAACCCACCTACCGTCTCCACAACTTCAACTTCTACATCGTTTTGGAGGTGATTGCGTATAGTTATCTCGAAGGTGGTGCGATACAGGTTGTCCGCCAGTTTCTCGCTTTTCGTCCGCACCCTTTCTGCCACGAGGTCGAAAGCGTTGCCCACCGTTAGCTCAACCGTCTCCTTATTCGGGGTGTGATCGATCCGGTCCTCGCCAAGCAGTTGCCGCGATCCCGCCGCGGAGCGTCCATAAACCCGGAATATGCCCGCAGGCAGGGCCATGCCCAGTTGATTGACCTCGGTGTTCTCGAAACTGTAACTGACACTGACCTTGGATTTAACTTGCAGATGCCCCTGGCCACGAAAGAAATGGGGCATGGCACGCAGCCTGTAGTGCTTTTTAATCTGCAATCCGGCGGCTTCGAACAGTGAGATCTGTTTGATCTGATTGTCCAGCAGATCGGTCGGCCGCTGCATGGTGTACATGTGGTAGTCGTACAGGGTCTCTTCCTGGAAGGCGGCTGCGGATCCTGCCCTGCCCATAATGGCCGCCCTCTTGTCCATGGCCGGACGGACCTGGTTGATGTCTCCGGCCACCAGCAACAGGTTGGCGTCCCGGAACGATGCTCCCGTCCTGTTTTCCACGGTGACCCAGGCCTGCAGGCCGGCTTTTTCGCCTTTTTCGTCCAGTTGCAGGACATAATCGGCATGCCAGGAGAAACCGCCGGTCAGGTAGGAAGTCTCGACTTCGCCGGTGCCGCCCCGTGACGTGTGCGCCAACCAGACCAGGGTGGGCCGGGCCCTAAGGTTATCCGGCAGTTCGGGCAAGGCCACCCGACCAGGCATCTCGAAGACGATCTCCTCGTCCACCATGTACACGGGACCATTGCTCATCCCTAACAGGGTGACGGTCTGGCGGGTGCCATCCTCCTGGATCCAGGCCAGTTCGAGACCCACGTATTTCTGGAGAATCTTGTCGGGGGACATGAGGTCGAAATCGTAGTTCTGCTCGTACAGTGCCAACTCCACCCCGTTGGAAGAGGAAACCAGAAGGGTCACGGGATTGATGCGCGAAGGCACATCCCGGAATTCGAAGGAAAAATCCCCCTTCGGCAAGGTCACCCGCCGGATTTCCCGCACCAAGGCCAGGTCCCGGTTGTAGACCGTCACATCGACCCGTTCGCGGTCGTCCTCTCCGGAGGCCACGAACTGATCAGCCGCGGCCGAGACGTTCACAGCGCCAACCAGGAACAGAACGCCCGAAAGCAGCATGACACCCAACGATTTCAATGTATTGACATTCATGTTCAAGACCTCCGGTGGGGATCAAAAGGAAACCGGTGATTATGCCGCGGCCACCCTGCCGCAACGCCGCGTATCCATCCTTCTATCTAAAGTCATAGACGGTTCGGACGATCATTGTGTTGACCCGATGGTTACGGGTATACAACAAAATTCCACCAGGGTGCCGGTAAATATTCTCCGGATCCGAGGACAATTGTTACTGTTGGAGGTGCATGTTGGGCCACACCATCCTCATCGCGGACGATGCCGAATTCATGCGGGCCATGCTCCGCCAGATCATCGAGGACATGGAGTGGACCGTCGCTGGTGAGGCCTGCGACGGCAAAGAAGCCATCGCCCAGTACCGGAAACTCCGACCCGACCTGGTGCTTCTCGACATCACCATGCCGAACCTGGACGGCACGGAGGCCCTGAAGGCCATCCTGACGGAAGACCCCCAGGCACAGGTCGTGATGCTCACCGCCCTCGGCCAGAAGGATCAGGTCCTGAACGCCATCAAGACCGGCGCCAGGGACTTCATCATCAAACCCCTGGACCATGACCGGGTGGCCGACACCCTGACCGGGATCCTCTCCCCCGGCCACGTGGCCTGATTTCCCGGCAAGTTCCACCCCCCTCAGACAAGAACCACGATGACCGCCGCTCCGGCAATCAGACAATAGAAACCAAACTTCCAGAAATGGGCATGCACGACTGCCAACGCGGTCCACCTGATTGCCAGCAGCCCTATCGCAAAAGCGGTCAGACCGGCCAGCAGCAGCCGACCTATTTCATCATGGCTCACCGCAGAGCCATCCATCAGATGCAGGACGAGGGCTCCCCCCACCGCGGGAATGGATAGCAGGAAACTGAACCTGGCGGCCTCGGCCCGCGGCAAACCCGTCCAGAGAGCGGCGGCGATGGTCGAACCGGAGCGACTGATACCCGGCATGATGGCGAAAGCCTGGGCGACCCCTATCAGCAAAGCGCGCCGCAAGTCGGGAGCCCTGGGTTCCCAGCAATCGTCCAGGTTTTCCGAGGAACGGGAAAACCGGGTGGAGAAAAGAACCACCGCGGTGACCACCAGTCCGCCCGCGGCGAACTGGGGGTTGTGGAACAGTTCCTCGATACGGGTCTTGAACAGAAGTCCCACGATCACCGCCGGCAGAGTGCCCACAGACAGGCTGACCAGATATCCCCTGGCCGCCCGGTCGAACTGGAACAAGCGCAGAATTTCCCTCCGGTAGACCAGCAGGATGGACCCCAGCGTTCCGACGTGCAGGATGATGTCGAAGAAGACATCTCCTTCACGTACACCCAGGAAATGCTGAAACAAGACCAGATGGCCGGAACTGCTGACAGGTAGAAATTCGGTGAACCCTTGGACCACGGCCAGCAGGAGCATGTTCATGATTTCAATCATTGATGGAAACCTCGCTGTTGAGAAACCCGCTCAAGGTCCTCACCGTTACCTCGTCGAAAAAAGATACTGGATCAGGAATGATCATCGACCTTGCGGACGGCCCGGGCCTGGCTGTAGTGCAGTCTGGCCTCCTGTGGCATGCCCAGGGCGTCACAAGTCAGAGCGATCTGGTAGTGGGTGCGGCTGTCCTCGGGAAAGAATTCCAAGGCGTTTTCCAGACTGGTGCGGGCTTCCTCGTAGCGCTCCAGCTTGTGCAGGCACGTGCCACGGTAGTAGGGGATACGCGCCAGGCGGGGATCGAGTTTCCAGGCCAGATCGAAACGTTGGCAGGCGTCCGCGTATATCCCGCTCTTCATCAGACAGAGCGCCGCATAATAATGACCGCGGGCGAAACCCGGCTCGCTTTCGACGCTGCGTTCGAAACAGTCCAGGGCCCGGGTGAAATCCTCCCGGGCATAGTGGACAAGGCCCAGGTTTTGATATCCCTCGGCGTCCTGCTCGAGAGCGAGAGCCGACTCAAAGGCCCTGATGGCTTCGTCGTTTCGACCCTCCTCCGCGTAGATGGCGCCCAGGTTGTGGAAAGCCACAGGGCTGGCGCCTCCCTGGTGGGTCGATTTCCGGTAGGCCCGCACGGCCTCGTCGCGCCGTCCCTGACGATCCAGGCAAACCCCAAGGTTGGTCAGGTAGGCCGGCGTTCCGGGTTCGAGTTCATTGGCCCGCCGGAAGCTATGCTCCGCACACTCGGGAAGACCGAGTTTCATGAATACACACCCCAACCGGTAGTGCCAGGGATGCTGGTCCGGAGAAGAAGCAAGAGCAAGCTCGTAAGCCTGGCGAGCTTTTTCAAGCTCACCGGCCTTTTCGGCCCTGCGCCCTGTTTTAAACAGTTCCGCACCGGCCCCGGGACCTTCGTCCGGTGATGTGGGTTCAGGAGTTGATTGGTTCATGCGGGCAATCTACCCCAGAACAAGCGTGGGGTCAACGCCCGGAAAGATGCTGTTGTCCGGTTCAGAAGGTGGAGTTGTCGTCGATTTCGACTTCCAGCAGGATACTGATCGGTCCCCCGCCATGGAAGAGACGTCTGGGAATCTTGACCGGGATAACCACCGGCGGCCGTAATTCCTCGAAAATGGCATCGCTGAGGGCCTTCGTCGATTCCTGGATTTCCGACCCGGGGAGAGGAGGACCATAGTCGATGCCCAGTCCGCTGGATTCTTTTTCTTCCCTCACCCCGTCGGCCACAGGATCTGCCGGGGCGGCGGTTTCTCCGCCAGCTGTCCGGGCCGGCTCCGCGGACCGTTCATTGAGGTAGTTGACAGTCAGGCCCAGCACCGACTTCAGGGTTTCCCGGACCCCCTCCCCATTGGCTGCGTTGGCCGGAAAGGAGAGAAGACCCCAGGGATTGAGCAGACTTTCCAACCGATCGATTGGCAGGATATCGGCTTGATCCCGGCTGTTGTATTGGATTACCACCGGAACCTCGGTCAGGCTCAGTCCATAGGTTTCCAGATAGGTCTTCAGGGATTCGAAGGCGGCCAGGCTCTGGTCCAGTTGTTCCAGCCGGGAATCTGCCACGAACACGATTCCGTCGAAAGGAGGCCGTTCGGTCGTGTCGGTGCTACGGTGAACTTCCTGACCGGCATCCATTGCCTGTACGAGAACATGCCAGTTGCCATCGTTGCCGTGGGTCACCCGGAAAGCGATCTGGCGCTCGGGATCCCCGTTGGCCAAGGGCAGCAGATGCTCGGGAGGGATGGACTGATGGATATGCCGCAGATTGCCCCGCTTTCCCGACTCGGCGGGACCGAAATAGAGCAGACGGCAAGTCTTCTGCGAAGTCATCGTATTCTCGGCCAATTCGGTGTCCTTTCCAGGGCTGGACCACGGTGCCGGAAACCCACAGGGAGAGTCCGTCACAATGATATGCAAGCCCTGTGCCATGGAATAACCGCCATTTACCCCCTATTCGCCCCGAATCGGCGGCCGGACCAAAGTAGGCAAGCAACTTGCAATAAAAGCCAGAACGAAGGGATTGAATAGCGCACGGTGTGCCATTTCGAGTTCCTTCCGGGCATTTGAGGGCAAGCTCCGCAACAGAAAGTGGCCAGATGAACACCAATACGGACAAAATCCTGGCGACCATGTTCGGCCGCCTGCTGCAAATCGAAGTCGAAGACGAAATCATTCAAAAACTCTCCACTGTCATCGACAGCGTGATAGACCGGGTCGGAGGGAAATTCGACCTCGAAACGGTCCAGGGCCAGAACACCTTTCGGGCCCTGCTCTGCTCGATGGTGGTCCACGGTTGGGGCAACGGGATGCACCCCTATCATAACCCCGGCACTACTCAGGAGGGGCAAGCTGTCGAGGTCAGAGTGAGCAAGGACATCCTCATGTCGATGGTAGACCTGCAGTCCCTCAGGTACGTCAAGAAGGACGATCAAGGCCGAGTCAAACAGGCACTGTTCGAACCCGACCATAATGTGCGCATTCGTCAGCAGATCGACGAAATCCTGCTCGAGATCAGCCGCGACAAGGGCGCTGGCTGAAGGAGACCCCCCAAGCCCTACAGCAGGCTGTTGAAAAACCGAGAATCAGAAGATGTTTTCTCCCTCGGCCAGGATTTCATTCAAGGCATCCCGGAAATGGTTCGAACTGTTGGCCACCTCGGGTGTCACCTTTTCCTTGTAGAGTTCCCAGGACTTCTTGATTTCGGCGCTCAGGGCCTCAAGGAGATTCCCATCGGTCTTGGCCTTGTCATAGAGGTCACGGTTATAGACCATGATGTCCGATACCAGGGCACGAGCCAGCATTTCCTCTTTGCTGCGCCTACGCCGAGAACCGGATACGGCGGGACGGTCCATGACCGCCACACCGGTGGCCGGCTCGGAGACTGGAGGCTCTGTGCTGGCAGCGGTGACAGGTTCCGAGTCGTGTTGCACTTCCGGCTTGGCAGGCATCTGGACTTTGGCCGCCGGTCGTTCATCCGGCACAGGAGAAGAAAAATCCCCGAATCCCTTCTGGATGGTCAGGGAGTCCTCTGGCGGTTGGACTTTCTCTTGACTGTCCTGATTCTCGGCCAAGCTGCCGTCCAGGCTGAACACTCCCCCGCATGAGGGACAGCGAACCTTGATAACCCGCGGGGGGATTTTTTCAGCATCCAGTTGATATCGGGCCTGGCACTCGGTGCAGGTAGTGATCATTACCCCGCTCCTCCTAAGAATTCCGGGAAAAAACAAGTCGTATCAGGCAGGCTGTTGGGAAACCGGATCTGGTCGCGTTCTGAGCGCCGTACGGCCTGCTGAGTATTGCATCGGCCACCGGGAGTACCAATTTAGCTCCGATTTCACTCCAATACCCTGACCTCCCAGTCCGGATTATCGTCTCCGCGAAACTAGGGCTGCGCAGCGAGTTGCCAGCGCTGAAGCGATTACGACACGCCGGGAGCGGATTGACGAGGCGTTCAAGGCGACCGGAGGCGTTTTTCAACAGCCTGCCAGGTCACCGATGGTAAATGAGATCAACCATCAACCGCCCGACTTCCTCCAGGCTGGCGCCGGAACAGACATCCGGCGTGTCCCCGGTAGTGTGCCACTCTGCAAAGTCGAAATCGATCAGATCCAAGGCGGGAATTCCCTGTTCCAGAAAGGGCACATGATCGTCATAGACGGCATGCCCCCGCTGCGGGACAAAGGCGTCCAGACCGAGACGTACGGCCCGGTCGAAAACCGCTTCGGTCCACTCAGGGGCATTGACCGCCGAATAGCTTTCCATGGGGATCTGCAGATTCTTCTTCCCTACCATGTCCAGGACAATCACTCCCCGGGGGGTTCCCTGGGCCAGCGGATTGCCGAAATCGCGGCAGGTGGCCGCCAAGTGACGACTGCCCAGACAAAATCCAGACGGATTACCGGCCAGTCCTGAATCCTCTCCGTCAAAAAACAGAAAATCGACACCCTGGGGCGGCGGGTGCACGCCAAGTATTTCGATGAGGTGGAGCAGGACGGCTACGCCACTGGCTCCGTCATTGGCGCCGACCAGGGGGGTCAGCCGTTTCTCAGGGTCGGCATCGAGATCGCTGACAGGCCGTGTATCGTAATGCGCCCCCAGCCAAAGCCGTTCTCCGCCCTCTGGTCCCACGGAAACCACGATATTGCAGATCTGAACCGGTTCCCCCGACATCGGCCCGGTGGCCTCGAAGCAAAGACTATGGGCCTTGAAGCCATGTTTTCGGGCCAGATCCCCGATCATTTCCCTCAACCGGCGATTGCCCAGCGATCCCGGGGTCCGCGGTCCCAGGTCGCACTGCACTGTGAGCAGTTCCATGGCACGGTCACCGGAAAACTCCGGCGTGCCCGCGGACTCGCCACCGAACCCCGGAATCGCCAGCAGGAGGCAGAGTAGACCCGCCAGGAGCGCGGGTGACGTGTTCCTCCAGATCACGATTTTCACCAGATTACTAGAAGACAAAGGTGGCCTCCATTCCCAGTCCGAGGGAAGTGCTCGTCTGGCCGGAGGCAATGTTCTTGCTCCGGCTGAAAATGAACCGAACGGCCCCGCTCAGGTTCTTGGTAATCTGGTAACTGAACCTGGGGTTCATACTGAGCCGATCCGTCCCGGTGGGTTTGGACGCCGGACGGCCGGGATTGATCCGTTCGTTGCGTTCATTCTGATACGATAATTCCAAATCCATGGTCACGCTCTGGCTGCTGCCCGGACGGTACAGGCCCATCTTGGCCAGGAAGGACTGGGCATTGAAGGAGTGCCTCAACTGCAGACCGAGCCTCGTCCTGCTGGCAATGGTCGAAACACCGTTGACGATCGATTCGGAGTTGTTGATTTTCGCGTTGAGGGTCGCGGTCATACCGCTATGGAAATTGACCGTCCAGCGTGGACTCAGGGACTCGGTGATGTTCGGGTTGTAGGATCGATCGGTGATGTTGGTCACCGTCTTGGTGCGCTTGTAGCTGATGTTGAAGTTAGAGGAACGGAACCAGCCAGCGTCCACATCCTGGCTATTACCCCCGAAAATACCCCATTTCGCGAGGCCCGACAGGCTCAACTGGACATCAGGCCAATCCTGCTTGTAGCTCCTGGTCACCGATCCGCTCTGATCCTTCCGCGTATGACCGTTGCTGTATTTGACGTCCAGCCCGACGGCTTTGGTGATCCGGGAACTCGTGGACAGGATCAAGTTCTGGCTTTGGTTGGTGCTGTGGGTGGAGTACAGTGAGTCGGGAACGTCCAGCTCGCTGACCAGCCCGGTCTGATACCAGAAGGACGCCGTATCCAGAAGCCGGGCGTAACTGCTCGAATTCTGGTCCGTGTAGACGAACTTCACGGGTGTGACGTTGCGCAGGGTGTTGAGAACGGGCTTGAAGATGTCCAGGGGCTTGACCGCTCCCCCGTCTGCGGCGTCAGGTTCTTCATCCGGCACCAAACCCTGCTCCCTGTCCTGTTCGAGTTGTCTTTCTGCTTCGGCCAGCAGACGCTCCTGCTCCCGTCGCTGGATTTCCTCAGGAGTCAATCCAGCGAGGTCCTCTGAATCCCTGGTTCCGGGCTGCTCCGGAGCAACCGGAGACTCACCCTGTCGATCGGCCGTGGGGCGTCTCTGCTGTTCCCGTCTTTTCTGTTCCGCAATCAATTTATCCCGCTCCGCCTGGGAATGCTTCCTTTCCGGAAACACCGCCTTGAAGGCATCACCCACCGGCACATCCATCCGGAACTCCCAACGGCCTGAATTGTTGACGCTGCGAATGTTTTCCGGATCGTCCGGTTGCCGCCGGCCGGGATCATGCACATCGACAAAACCGCCATTGAACTGGAGACTGGGTCGCAGTTTGTTGGCGCCCCTGACAAGGGTACGAACCGGCGCAAAAAAGCTCATGGACGGCAACTCCGTAGACCTGGGTACATTGAAGGTCATGCGCAAGGCGTAGCTGCGCTGGTTCTCCTCGCCGATGTTCACCCCATGCCACAATTTCTCACGCAACAGGTCCCGGTCCGAGTTGGCCGTCACGTTCATGTCCAGGATCGACAGCGGTCGGTAATCGACGCTGCCGACCAGCTTGCCCGGCCGGGATTTGGTGGCCGGACGGGTCGTGGCAACTCCGTCGTCGCTGATTGTGACGGAGGTGTTGTAAGTGTTCGTGAAACTGGCGGTGAACGCCACCTTCGAGGGCACGATGGACAGTCCTTTCACGATGGGAATGAACCCCACCAGCGGATAGGAGCCCAAGGTGTACCGTCCGGCAATCCGCAGATCGTAATTCAAGGACCCCTGCAGACTCTTGTCCCGACGTTGCTGCAACGGCCCATCCAGACGGCGGCGGGAACCGCTGATCTGCAGGATCCAGGGATCGACCAGGTAGCGGGGAATGGCGGCCTTGGAGGGTGAATGACTCAAGCGTGAGGAGAACCTCTCCTGGGTATCGATCTCCGACTGGGAATTCCTGACGTCTTCGTCAATGATTTCGATGTCGCTGTGGATCTCGTATTTGGGCCGGTTGATCATCTGGCGCCTGCTCCCGGTCAACGGCAGCCGGAAACCCAGAAGGGGGATGAAATCATCGACCGCCAGGTTCCCCGAGAGGTTCCAATCCTCGGCATCAACTCCCGAGCCCGTCCGGGTGTTGAGCCCGTGGTACTCATCATCCGCATGGCGCCAGTCGAAATCCATCCTGATCACGTCCGCCATGTTCAAGCGCAAACCGACCCGCTGGGCCCAGCCCATGTCTCTTTTCACCCCTTCCAGGAGCACGTCGTTGAGGTAGAAATAACCCGTCGCCTCCTGGCTCAGACCGTGGTTCATGAAGCCGAAGTAGTACCGTTTGACCAGGCGCAGATCGGGCCGCCCCACCACCCGGACATCGTACACATCCCCGCTCCGCCGGTCGCGGACCGTCGCATGGATATGACCGTTCTCATCTACGACGCCGTTCTTGGCGTTGGACAGTTCCACCACACTGATGTTCATGTTGTGCCACCCGGTCTTGACGGCCGAATCGCTGAACCGGTAGGTCACCTCGTAGAAATTCAGTGTGTCGGTGCCGACCCGGAAGAACAGGTCCAGATCGGCCGTCGTGTGGCTGGGATTGAACCAGTACCAGGACAGGTCGCTGTAGCGGGTATAGTCGTCTCCGCGCGCGGACACCTGCTTGCTGGCCCGCACCATATGCCCCTGTTCTATGTTCCGGAAATTCAGGACCAGGGACTGTTCCTTTTCGGGAATGTTGTTGACCTCATGGACGGCGAAGGGCGAGTAGTAGTCGGGATTCTCCTTGTTGTTCACCTCCCCCAGGAAATATTCCTCTCCCGGCAGGAGTTCGGGCTGGGTGAGCAGCTTCTCCCCGTCTATGCGGCGGATACCCTCCCGCTCCCAGCGGCTGCCCAGGAATTTGAATTCCGACAGTTGCAGCGTAAGGGCCGTCCGCCCGCCCGGGTTGGGGTCCTCGTACCAGATCCGGGTGTGGGTCACGGCACGGAGGTTGGCCGCCGTGCCCACGCTGACGGTATCCACTGCTGTCAGGGGAATACGGTACTTCCGCCAAGATATGTTGGCGGCAACCAGGTCCTGCACGTCGTCATAGTCGTAGACCACATCCACCAGGGCCGCGGTTTCCTTCAGGTCGATGGTCGTGGTGAAATAGCCGTTGTCCGTGTTGAGGCGGTCGTCATGGTTGAGGTCCTCGTCGTCCTCGCGGGAGTTACGCGCCGTCCCGTTGATGCCGGGGTACGGGGCGTCGCCGTTGATCTCGTACTCCGCGTCGAACCTCTGCGGACCGTGCTCGTTGCCGTCAAGGCCGATATCCTCCTGCGGGGCGTAGAAAACGTCATCCGGGATCCCGTCGACGATCCCGTCCTCCCGCTGGCGGGTGCCTGTCTCGAGATTGCCGCTCCCGTCCACCGGCCAGAAGCCGTCCTCGTCGATGTAACCGAAATCGATGTGCAGTTTGCCTCGCCGCTGGTCAATGTCCGCCACCCCGTCGTTGATCCAGATCTCGATGAACTGGGACTTGGACAGGTCCAGGCCGGTCCGACTGATGCTCCGCATGATGCCGCCCCAGTCCTCCTGGTCCCAGGAACCGTCGTCGGCCCTGATGTACAGATCCATGGATGGCTGGGTTTCGTCCCGCTCCTGGTTGATCAATTCCGGATTCAGGTACCGGCGCAGGGTCCGCTCCTTGGGCAAAAACCAGCGCACCGTCTCGACCCGGTCCTCGGGATCGAAGGTCCGGCTATCCGGATTGGCGGCCAGGTACCCCTCGCCCAGGAAGGGGACACTGGCCCAGGACCAGCCGATCCGTGTCAGGGTAACGATGTCGGAAGAATCCACCCCCTCGAAATCCTCGAGATAGACCTTGCCCATGGTATTCGAGTTGGGCAGGCTGACGGCTGTTTCACCGTTGAACTGAAGTGAACTTTCCCGCTCTGTATTGCGGCGGCTGACGAAGTTGGCGACGTGGGTCAGGAAATAGGGTCGAAAGGTGTGCTGCAGGCTCAGGTTGCCGACCAGGTTCTTGCTCGGCTCCTCGCCCAGCTTGGCCTTTTCCCCGACGATATTCTCGGTCTCATAGAGCCAGGTGGTGGACAGTTTGCTGCTCTGGGCCAGGTCGTAGCCGATGTTCAGACCCATCAGGCTCTTGTTGCCGCCGCCGAAGAACGGCGCGAACTGGTAGTTGACATTGATCTTGCTGTCCGGCGTCAGGTTGGCCGCATCACCGATCAGCTTGATCTCCCCGAAGGTGTAATCGATTTCGTAATCCACGCCCCGGGTCAGGGTGCGTCCGTCGAGATTCACCGTCTCGGAACCCTCCTCTATGTTCGAGACCCCCAGGTTGAAACTGCTGGCGGCCGAGGCGTGCGTGGCGACGATCCGGAACTTTGCGAACTCGGAATACTGCGAGGGGTAGATGCTCGGGTCGTAGATCTGCCAGGTCTGGTTGGTCCTGAGAGAGGAAGGATCCCAGACGAAGGTGGAAGTGTCGGCGTTGGCCGCGTAGACCTCTTGGGCGAGCGAGTCCGCTTCATCTGCACGTCCGACGGGATTCCCGCCGGGGGCGAAGGGCATCAGGAAATCCAGGGGGAATTTCAACAGCCCCTTCGGCAGGTCGAAGATGAACGGGTCCCACGAATCAACCAGACCGTCCGGGTTCCCGCTGCGCTGGGGGTCGTCCCGGTCCAGGCCGAAGA
>CBDUYZ010000045.1:0-13301 GCA_965371575.1 uncultured bacterium | reverse complement strand
CATTCCAACCATTGGAGAAGAGATGACCCAGGGACATCCCAAAGGCCTGTACGTATGCTTCGGTGCGGAGATGTTCGAGCGCCTGTGCTACTACGGTATGCGCGGACTGCTCATCCTGTACCTGACCGATGCGCTCATGCAGGGGGACACCAAGGCCATCGGCATCTACGGCGCCTACACGGCCCTGGTCTATGCGGCCCCGGTCTGGGGCGGCAAGCTGGCGGACTCGGTCCTTGGCTTCCGGCGGGCGGTGGTCTTCGGCGGGATCGTGATGGCCATCGGCGAATTCATGATTCTGGGCGGCACCGAATTCTGGTTGTACCTGGGTATGGCCACCATCATAGTCGGGAACGGCTACTTCAAGGCCAATATCTCCACCATAGTGGGGCGCCTATACAAGGACGGCGACCCGTTGCGGGATTCGGGCTTCACCATCTTCTACATGGGCATCAACGTCGGGGCCCTGCTGGCCACCGTGGCCGTGGCTCCCCTCGGCGAGAAATTCGGTTACCACTGGGGATTCCTTTTGGCGGGGATCGGTATGCTGGTCGGCATCGCGATCTTCCTGAAAGGTCAGCACAAACTTGAGGGCGTGGGCGAGCCCAACGATCCGGAGGCGCTGCGCAAATACGGCATGCTGGTATACGTCGTGTCCATCCTGGCCATCCCCGCCCTGTACGCCCTGATCACCTTCGGCGGGGACGTCGTCATCCTGGGGAAGGGCCTTCTTTTCTGGATCCTCATGGGTCTGCTGGCCTATGTGTGCTACAACCTGCTGCGAGAAGGGTTCAAGGGTGATCGCGTCCAACGGGACCGCATCATCGTCCTAATGATTCTCATGACCTTCAACGTCGTGTTCTGGGCCTTCTTTGAGCAGGCGGGCAGCTCGTTGACCCTGTTCGCCCTGCGCAACGTCGACCGCAACATCATGGGCTTGTATGAAATGCCGGCGTCGCAAACGCAGTTCTTCAATCCGGCCTTCATCATCCTGTTCGGCAGCCTATTCTCCGTGTTGTGGATAAAGCTGTCGAAACTCGGCAAAAATCCCAGCATCCCCATGAAATTCGGCATGGGCATCCTGCAACTGGGGCTGGGCTACCTGATACTCCTGGTGGGTGCGGGTTTCGCGGGGCAGGAAGCCATGGTGCCCCTGATCTTCCTGGGCTTCATGTACCTGCTGCACACCACCGGTGAGCTGTTCCTGTCGCCCATCGGCCTGTCGATGGTCACCAAGCTGGCGCCCAAGCACATGACGGGCAGCGCCATGGGCGCCTGGTTCCTGTCCTTCGCCTTTTCCATGTACGTGGCGGCCGGCCTGGCCAAGTTCACCGGCTCGGTCGGGGCAGAAGGCGCTGCCGAGGCGGTTCTGCCGCCGACCGAAAGCCTTGCCACCTACCTGGACCTGTTCGGCAACATGGGCTATGTGGCCGTGGGGATCGGCTTGTTCCTGATGCTTCTGTCCAGGCCCTTGACGCGCCTGATGCACGGGATCGAGTAGGGTTGGAACAAAAATCAGTGGTCCTGAATGTTTCCATGGGGTATTTTGCCTCGGACCGCGATTGAAATGGCGGTTTCCCGGTATTCGGATCGGGCAACCGCCATTTCGTTTAATGTCCAGAGGTTAACACCTTTTTGATCCCGGAGGCAGACGATGTCGCAAGATCAAGCCATGACCGCCCCGCCCCCCAAAGGGCATCCCAAAGGTTTGAAGGCCCTGTTCTTCACTGAAATGTGGGAGCGGCTCGGTTTCTACCTGATGCTGGGCATCCTGTTCCTCTACATCATAGACACCGAGCGGGGCGGCCTGGGCTTCACCACCGCCGCGGCAGGGGAGATCTACGGCACCTACCTGGCCTTCGTGTATGCCACACCGTTCGTGGGCGGTTTGATCGCCGACCGCCTTCTCGGCTATCGCCGTTCCGTTTTGATCGGCGGTCTCCTGCTGGCCGCGGGCTATTTCTCCCTGGGCATCCGCAGCATGCCGACCTTCTACGCCGGCTTGGCCCTGCTCTGCTTCGGTAACGGGTTCTTCAAGCCCAACATCTCCGCCATGGTGGGCAATCTGTACGCTCCCAACGATTCCCGGCGCGACGCCGGTTTCAACATCTTCTACATGGGAATCAATATCGGCGCGACGATCGCCGCCCTGCTGGCCGCGCCGCTGCGCAATCTGTGGAGTTTCAACATGGCCTTTGCGGCCGCCGGTGTTGGTATGCTGATCGGGGTCGTGATCCTGCTGATCAACTGGAAGGGGCTCGGGAATGCCGACCGCAAACCCATAACCGCCCCAGGTGATTTCGGGCTGCGCCAGGTCTTCCTGACCATCCTGCTGCCGGCGGGGGTCTTCGGGGTCATCGGGTATTTCGTGGGCCAGAGAATTCCCTTCGTGACCGACACCGTCGGGCCGGTGACCTTCGGCTTCATAGTCGGCATGCTGCCGATCATGAGTTATTTCATCATTATCGTGCGCAAGGCGAATGCGGAGGAGAGGCCAGGTCTGGCTGCCCTGATCCCGGTCTACGTCGCCGGCGGCGCGTTTTTCATGGTGCTGCACCTGAGTGGCGGTCTGATCACGGTGTTTGCCGAGCATAACACCGACCGCCGGGCGGAGTGGATCCCCACGGCCACCGAGTTCTACGCCCAGAAGGCCATGCCGTCCTACTACGGCAACGCCGGTCCGAGCCTGCCCCGTCCCGACGAGCGCACCCTGTTCACCGTTTCCGATCAGGCCGAAGCGATGTTCGGTGCCAGGATTCTCGCCCAGTCCACGGTGGATATGATCACCGCCGACAGGATGTCCGGGGTGACGGTGCACGAATACTCGGGCCAGTCCGAGTTGGAGAGCGGTTTCGTCTGCCAGATTTTTCCTGACGCGAACGTCAGCCTCAAAGAAACCAAGGACGCCCACGGAGTGATCACCACCAGTGTGAAGATCGTTCCCGAACAGACGCCCTCTTCCGGCCAGGTGGCCCTGACGCGCAACATCGTGGGCACCGAGGTGCCGGTGATCATGGTTTCCCAGGGAACTTTCGGGAATGTCTACCGGAAGGCCGCTCCCGACATGCCGCGGCTGGCACCCGGCAAGTACGTGCGGCTGATTAACGCCGAGCTGCTGGCGGGATTCCTCAATCCTCTCTTTGTGGTGCTCCTGACACCGGTTGTCGTCTGGTTCTTCGCCTGGCGCGTCAAACGGGGCAAGGGAGTGACCACGGCCCGGAAGATCTTCATCGGCATGGTGATCACGTCGGTTTCGCTGCTGGTCATGGCCGTGGGCGCCAAGCTGGGCCAGGACGGGGCAGCCAAGACCTCCATGATGTGGCTGGTCTATTACTACCTCATCATCACCGTCGGCGAACTCTGTCTGTCCCCCATGGGGCTCTCGCTCGTGACCAAGCTGGCGCCCAGGAGGCTGGTCGGCCTGATGATGGGCGGCTGGTTCCTGAGTACGGCCGTCGGCAACAAGATGTCCGGTTTCATCAGCGGGCTGGAGCCCGGCACGACCATGTTCGTGGTACTGGCAGTGGCCATTGCGGCGGTGGCGGGTTTCATTTTCGCCATGTTGCCCCGGCTGGATTCAGCCATCAAGAAATACGGCGCCTGACCTGGTGTTTGATTTCGGGACCCTCACCCTGGTGACGTGGGTCCCATAGATATGCGAGGTATATTTTGAAGCGTGTCATCCTTATCTGGTTTCTGGCCTTCATACTGACGGCCTCATTCCTTGTCTGGCAGAAGATCTCCGGCCCGACCTACGAAAAACGGTTCAGCACCGAAGTGGCGGGCACTCGCATCAAAGGTGAATTGCTGCGCACCCACAGCATCAGCGCCGACATGCCGGTGACCATCCACGTACCGGACGAGAATGTGTCCGGCACGGTCGTCTGGCGGCGCTTTCCCACGGATGATCCCCGGGAAAGACTGATCATGGCGCGTGAGGGAGAGAATCTGTGGACAGCCATTCCCCGACAGGGCATGGCCGGCAAGGTCGAATACCATGTGGAGCTGGCAAAGGACGGTCAAACCGTCAAGGTACCGCTCGAAGAAGCCGTGGTCGCCCGCTTCAAGGGCGACGTGCCCGGCACCGTGCTGATTCTGCACGTTTTGGCGATCGTGATCGCCTTCCTGTTCTCGACCATAGCAGGGCTTGAGGCACTGACCAACGGCCCGGCGCTGAAGCGGATGTCGCGCATCGCCTTCGGATTCCTGGCGGCGGGCGGTCTGGTGCTCGGGCCTGTTGTCCAGAAATTCGCCTTCAACGCCTACTGGACCGGGTGGCCCCTGGGTGAGGACTGGACCGACAACAAGCTGGCTGTCGGAACCCTGCTGTGGCTGATCGCGGTGGTGCAATCGCGCAAGGCCGGCCCCGGAAATCCCGCCGGCAAGTGGTGGGCCGTGTTTGCCATGCTGGTGATTTTCGTGATCTTCTCGATTCCCCATAGTATCCACGGGTCGACGCTGGATTACGAGTCAGGGGAGCATATACAGGCGTTGGTGGAAACCGTTGGGCGGTTGTTCGGCTGACGGCCCTGGATGGGTGTGACATACAAATAGGGTCCGGAATGTCCTCAGCCTTTGGCCTGCGGATTATCCGGACCCTATTTGTATGACACACCCATCCAGGGCCGTCAGCCGAACATCAGCCCATCGTATCCTGATATTGCTTCGACCCGAATCGATTGTTGGCAAACAACCATTCGGCTGGCATCCTGAAGGCCCTGAATTTTCGCGCCGGAGGATGCTATGACCGGAGATCGGCCCCCCGAGGACCGCAGGAAACGACTGATCCATCACGAACACAAGCGAAGGCCGCTGCGTAACTGGATCGTTCCGCTGCTGATCGTGCTGGCGATCATCATTTTTCTGCCCCGCCTGCTGGAACTTCTCGAATAATCAACCCTCGACGAATTCCAGTTCCTTGACTTCGGGGATCAAACCCGCGGCGTGGCCCCGGTTCAGCAGTTCGCGGATGGCCGCGCGGCCCCGGTCGCCGTAGTCCAGGGTCCAGTCGTTCACGTACATGCCCACGAATTCGTCGGCCAGCTCCATGCCCATGTCCCGGGCCCAGCCCAGGGCGTAGTCCAGGGCCGCCTGCCGGTTCGCCAGGCTGTACCGGATGCTGGCGGTCAAGATGTCGCTGATGTGCTTCATCTTGTCGCCGTGCTTCTTGTGGATGGCGTTGGCGCCCAAGGGCAGGGGCCAGTCGTTGTGTCCGGTTGCCTCCCACCACCATCGGCCCAGGTTCAGGCATTCCTCGAGACCGGCGTCCCGGTAGGTGAGCTGGCCCTCGTGGATGATCAGGCCGGCCGGTAATTCGCCCCCAGAGACGCGGGGGATGATCTCGTCGAAAGGCACGTGGACCGGCTCGAACTTGCCGATGGCCAGCTGCAGCTCGAGAAAGGCCGAGGTCATCTTGCCGGGGATGGCGATGGTCATGCCGGTCAGATCAGCGGGGGCGATCTTTTTCTTCGCCACCACCATGGGGCCGTAGCCGAAGCCCATACTCGCGCCGGCGGGCAGCAGAGAGTATTTGTCCAGTACGTACGCGTAGGCGTGGATGCTGATGGCGGTGATGTCCAATTCCCCGCGGGTAGCCCGCTCGTTGAGGGTCTGGATGTCCTCCATGACGTGTGTGAAATGGTAGGGGCCGGTGTCAATCTTACTCTTGGCCAGGGCGTAGAACATGAAAGCGTCGTCGGGGTCTGGGCTATGGCCGAGGGTCAGGTCGATGGTTCCGGACACGGAGTCTCCTCATGTCGCCGGAGAGTTGCGGTACTCCCCGGCGCGAAAATGGGGTCAGGAACTGCGGCGGCGAACCGCAACGATGATCACGATGATCAGGACCAACAGGAAGATCAAGGGCAGTTGCATCCCGCCACCCTGGTCGTCTGCATCGGCAACTTCGCCGGCCTCCTGGTCGGCGGGAGCTTTCCGGGTGAACAGATCCTCCTCGGGGCCGGCCGCATGTTCGCCGGAGGTCAGGCGCAGATTGACCACGCTGCCGGCATCCAGGGGAAATCCCGCAAAGCGCCGGAACCCCGAGACCCGCTCGCTGTCGTTTTCTTCCATGTCCGTGGAGATGATCTCCATCCACTCGGGGGAAACCAGGACACTCCAGTTTTTCATGGGCAGATCAGATCCCACGGGGATTTCCATATCCTCTGACCAGGGCACGACTGCTTCGAGGCGGATCAGGTTCTGGCCCGGGGTCAGGGGAACGGCCAACCCGCTGTGGGAACCCGGGGAATGCACGGGAATCGTCATGGGGTCGGGGCCGCGCGTGTAGCTGGCCTTGATGCTGGACACGCCTGCCGGCAGGGCCAGTTCGAAGGTGGCCGGGTCGCCCCTCACGGTGACCTGTGGTTTGGCCTGATTGTCGATCTGAAGCATGTATTCCAGGAGCAGGAGCGATTCCTGTCTGCGGATCACCAGGTTCATGCCCGAGAAGGACACGCCGTCCAGGTCGGGAACCGCATCGAAGACGTGGAGGGTCACCGGTCCAGCAATCAGTTCCCGACCTCTTTTGCTCCACCAATAGGGGACGTCCTGATGCCACACGGTGATGATGTACTTGCCGGACTCCTTGAGGGGGACGCCCCTTGCCGTGAAGGTGGATCCGTCGGGCTGGAAATCCGCCAAGTTGTTCCGGCGTAAGGTGACGTAATCGATGGTCATCCGGTCCACGGTTCCGCTTTCGCCGGTGGTGGCGTTGATGATCTCGAATTCCAGGTCCTGGGGTTCGCTTCCCGCGGTCTGCGCGAAACCGGGCAGAGCTCCGCTCAGCAAGAGGATCACGGCCAACGTCACGCACGCGGCGGTTCCGCCCAGATGGATCCGTTTGATTTCTGTCTTCATCATTCCCTCCCTGGTCGTCATGCAGGTTGCCTCACGGCCGCAGTTGGCGGCTTGAGTTCCCGGCGGTCTTCCGGTAGATTTCTCGCAGGGCGCGGATTACGGCCCCCGAAAAACCGGTTCATAGATTATAGTTATCCTGGCCATTTGATCAACAGCCGGTTGCCAAGGCTGAAAGGACCCCGCAAATGAGGCGTTTGCCGCGGATATCACGCAAGTTTCGGGCCGCCAATAATTTTCGTCCTGATTGCCTTCACTTCCGTGGCCATGTGCCCTGTGTCCCCCACAAGGAGAGGGGCCTGCACTGTGACGGATGTGCGGAGTATCGCCAGCGCACCGGGAGGATCCTGATCATCAAGCTCGGGGCCGCCGGCGACGTGATACGCACCACCCCCCTGCTGGCGCCTTTGCGGCGCGAATTCCCCGACCATCTGGTGACCTGGGTGACGGATTTTCCGGAACTGCTCACCACCGCCGTGGATGATCCGCTCCCCCTGGATACCGACACACTTGTCTGGCTGCGGCAGACGTCCTTCGATGTGGTGATCAATCTGGACAAGGACCGGCAGGCCTGCGCCTTGGCCCGGGAAGTCGCGGCGGACCGCCGGATGGGCTTCACCCTGGACGACGACGGCATTTGCCGCCCGGTGACCGACGGGGTAACCGGCGCCATGGCCGCCGCCGCCGAGGCCAAGTTCATGACCGGCATCTTCGACGATGTGAACCAGGCCTGCACCCTGAGCTATCCCCAGGAGATCTTCGCGATCTGCGGATATGAATTCCAGGGCGAACCCTACCTGTTGGACCGACCTGCTGCGGTTCCCGATTTCGACCTGCCTGACGGGCGGGCGACCATCGGGCTGAATACCGGGTGCGGTGGCCGCTGGACCAGCCGCCTGTGGCCGGAAAAGTACTGGGCGGAGCTGGCGGTGTCCCTGCGGGAGGCGGGTTACGCGGTCGTCCTGCTGGGCGGTCCCCGGGAGGACGCCAGGAACCAGCGCCTGGCCCGAGGTACCGGCGCCTGCTATCCCGGTCATTTCGATCTGAAGACCTTCATCGGCCTGGTGGACCGTTGCGACCTGGTCGTCACCGCGGTGACCATGGCCCTGCACATCGCCCTGGGTCTGGAGAAGAAACTGGTCCTGTTCAACAACATCTTCAATCCCCATGAATTCGAGTTGTACGGGCGCGGGCGCATCCTGGCCCCGCGACAGGAGTGCACCTGCTTCTTCCAGCCCACTTGCCGCAATGAATCCTTCTGCATGGAAACCCTGGAACCCGGCGCCGTCCTGGACGCTGTAGATGATCTGCTGGGGACGCCGTGAAACTGGCCTTCCTGGGGCCCGCGCCCCCTTTCCGGGGCGGGATCGTGACCTATTTCAGTATGTTGGCCCGGGTCCTGGGTGATCGCGGGCACGATGTGTTCTGGGCGTCTTTCAGGCGGCAATATCCCCGGTTTCTTTTTCCCGGCAGCGAGCAGGAAGGTGAAACCGCGCCCTGGTTGGATCACGCCAACAGTCCGCGTTTCGTGCCCTGGTCCCCGGTGAGTTGGTGGCGGACGAGCAGCGACCTGAAACGACAGGCGCCCCGGGCGGTGGTCATCAAGTTCTGGATCCCGTTTTTCGCCCCGGGATTCTACGGGGTGACCTGGCTGTTGCGCCACCGCACGGACGTACGGATCATTTACCTGCTGGACAACGTCATTCCCCACGAGAAGTATCCCTGCGGACGGTTTTTGACCCGGCTGGCCCTGAAACAGGGCCACGGCTTCATCGCTCAGAGCGATCAGGTCCGGCAGGACCTGCTGACCGTGCTGCCCGACGTCGATCCCGCCGCCGTGATCACCACGCCGCATCCTGTCTACGACTTCGGCAAGCCCGGTCGGCCCCGCAGGACCAGGGCGCAAGCGCGAGACGTCCTTGATCTGCCCGCCGCGACCCGGCTGGTCTTGTTCTTCGGATTCATCAAGCCCTACAAGGGCGTCGTGCATTTGATCGACGCCGCCACCGAGCTGAAGGTGCGCTTCGGAGACGGGATCCGGGTGTTGATCGTGGGGGACATCTACGGGGAAAAGCAGCCCTATCTCGACCGCATCGCCTCGTCGCCAGCGGCGGACATCATCCACCTGGTGGACGGCTTCGTTCCCGACGAGACCGTGGAGGATTACTTCCTGGCTGCGGACCTGTCGGTTCTGCCTTACGTTTCAGCCACGCAGAGCGGGATCGTCCAGATCGCCTACAACTATGATCTGCCCGTGGTGACCACCAACGTGGGCGGATTGCCCGAGGTGGTCCTCGACGGCCGGACCGGTTTCATCGTGCCGCCGGAGGATCCGTCGGCCCTGGCCGGCGCGGTCATACGTTTTTTCGACGAGGACCGGGCCGCGGATTTCGCCGCGGGGGTTGCCGGGGAAAAGGAGAAATATTCCTGGGACCGGATGGCCGAGGCCGTCGAAAGGCTGGCCTCCGAGCGAATGGAAGAGTCATGAGTCTGCGTCTCACCCTGGAGGGTCTGGTCAATAAGTTGGCGGCTGGGGCCATCGTGCCTCTGAGTGCGGAAAAATGGGCCGGTTTGGCAGAGCATTTCCCTCTGGTGGAGGATATAGACACCTCCATGTCGGGCAGGATCCTGTTGGTCCGGCGACCGGCGCCGGGAGGGGGGAAATCGGGTTGGGCCATCGTCGAGGATCCCGAGCCCAGCCAGAAGGTGATCCGGCCCCTGAAGAACGAAAAAGAGGCCCGGGCGCTGATCGCCGATCGTCTGGCCGCCTACGAGCGGATGTGGGACGGCTGAGGCGGATGCAAACCGGATTATTTCAACTGACCGGGAGTCGGTTTTGGCACATGTGAATACGGGATTGGACAGGCTGGTCGCCGAGGACTTCGCCCGGCTGGGCGGCAGGCGTGTCGGTCTGCTGGTGCATCCCGCTGCGGTGGATCAGCGGTTGCGTCATGCCGCCAAGCTGATGCAGGAAACCGGCACAGCCGACCTGAAGGCCCTGTTCGGCCCCCAGCATGGCATCCTGGGCCAGACCCAGGACAACATGATCGAGTGGGATGGATTCACCGACCGCGTCAGTGGCCTGCCGGTCCATTCCCTCTACGGGGAGCATCGTAAGCCGACCGGTGCGATGCTGGACGGGTTGGATGTACTGGTCATCGATCTGCAGGACGTGGGCGCCCGTTATTATACCTTTATCTGGACCATGCTGCTGTGTCTGGAAGCCTGCGCCGGACAGGGCAAACAGGTGATGGTCCTGGACCGTCCCAATCCCCTCGGAGGTCGGCGCACCGAAGGTACGGTGCTGGACCCGGATTTTCGTTCTTTCGTCGGGTTGGCGCCCATCCCCATGCGGCACGGGATGACGGTCGGGGAACTGGCTCTGTTTTTCGTTCGCTGGCTCGATCTGGATCTGGATCTGGAAGTGGTCTGGATGGAGGGCTGGCAGCGGGACATGGATTTCGCCGCCACCGGCCTGCCCTGGGTAATGCCCTCGCCCAACCTGCCCACCCTGGACACCGCGCGGGTCTATCCGGGGGCCTGCCTGCTCGAAGGGACGACCCTGTCCGAAGGAAGGGGTACGACCAGGCCCTTCGAGATCTTCGGCGCTCCGTTTGTCGAACCCGAGACGCTGGCGGGCATCCTGGCGGATTGGAGCCTGCCCGGCTGCCGTTTCCGGCCGCTGCATTTCGAACCTACCTTCCACAAGTTCTCCGGCGAGGTATGCGGCGGGGTGCAGGTGCATCTGACGGATCCGGACATCTTCGAAGCGGTGCCCACCTATACGGCGGCCATCGCGGCGATCCGCAGCCAGTGGCCGGAACATTTCGCCTGGAAGCAGCCTCCCTACGAATACGAGACTGATAAACCGCCCATCGATATCCTGGCCGGCGGCGAAGCCTGGCGGGCCGGGGTGGAGGCGGGTCTTTCTCCCTGGCAAATGAAGATAGATTGGCTGGAACAGTTGAACGCCTTCGCCGAATTGACCGCGGAGTTCCGGCGTTATGAGTGACGACTCCGCCGCCGCCCAGGTTCCTTTGCGCGGCATGATCCTGGCCGCGGGTTACGGCACACGCCTGGCCCCGGTAACCGATCACGTCCCCAAGCCCCTGCTCCCTGTCGCCGGCCGACCTCTCCTGGACCACATGATCGCCGGTTTGGACCGGGCCGGCATCGCGGACATCGGCATCAACACCCACCATCTCGGCGCCATGGTGACGGAATATATCGAGAGCCGCCCGGACCGGAGCCGCTTCACTTTATTCCCCGAAAAAGAAATCCTCGGCACGGGCGGCGCACTGTACGGGGCCCGGGATTTCCTGGGTGGAGCGGAGCATTTTCTGCTGCACAACGGTGATGTGATCTGCGACGTGGATCTGGTCGAGCTGGTCGCCGAACACTGCCGAACCGGTGCGTTGGCCACGTTGCTGCTGGTGGACTGGCCGGCCGTAAATTCGGTCGCCCTGGCCGACGACGGCCGGATCGTCAACATCGCCGGGCGGTGCGCCCATGGAGCCGTTTCCGAAACGAGAAACCTGACCTACACGGGCATCGGGGTCTTTTCCTCCCTGTTGCTCGCCGATATCAGTCCGGGTTTCTCCTCCCTGATCGATCCGCTGGTCAGGGCCCTGGCCCTGGATTCGGCCAGCGTGAGAGGACATGCTCCGGACAGCATCGACTGGAGCGATCTGGGGACCCTGGCCCGTTATCTCGCGGCCCAGGAGGGCCGCTCTGCGGAGAAATCCACATCCGAATTTACCGGCCTGGATCTGGATCGTATCACCGGTCACGGTTCGGACCGCAAGTTCTGGAGGATGGCGGCGGGGGATTGGTCGGCCGTGGCCATGATCAGTCCGCCCCAGGACGAGGAGTTCAACAGGTTCACGGAGATTGCGGGTTTTCTCGAAAGTCGGAACCTGGGTGGCCCCGTCCTGCTGTCCGTTTCCGAGGCCGACCATGCGGTCCTGATGGAAGACCTGGGGACCACCAGCCTGTTTTCCCTTGGCCAAAGCGAGGGCTTTGGCAAGGCGCGCATCGCCGAGGCCTACCAGCGGGCCGTGGACCACTTGCTTGACCTGCAGAAAGCCACGGAGCCGGCCCGGTCTCAGTGCCCCTGCGCGGTGGCGCGCTGCCTGGATTATGATTCCCTGCGCTGGGAAACGAACTATTTCAAGGAGCACTTCCTGGTGGGGCACCTGGGCTTGAAGCCGGCCGACCTTCAGGAACTCGACGGAGAATTTCACGTCTTGGCCGGTAAGGTGGCTGCCCAGCCCCGGGTTTTGATCCATCGCGATTTCCAGTCCCAGAATATTCATCTCCAGGGTGATCGGATTCGTCTGGTCGATTTCCAGGGTATGCGGCTGGGGCCGCTGACCTATGATCTGATGTCCCTGCTTCTGGATCCCTACGTCGCTGTGCCGGCCGGATTCCGCGCCGAACTGCTGGACCGGTTCGCCACCGCCGTTGTTGCCGCCGGTTCCTCTGCCACGCCCAGTGCCGGGGATATCCGGGTCATGGCCCCGGCCGCTGGGCTGCAGCGCGTCATGCAGGCCCTGGGCGCCTTCGGGTTCCTGGGCCACGTCAAGGGCAAGCGGTCATTCCTCGAGCACATTCCCGCCGGCCTGGCGGTCTTGCGGCAGATCCTGGGCGAGCTCCGGGAGGCGGATATTCCGGCAGGTGAGGCGGCAGGCCGCTGGCTGCCCGGTTCCATGCCCGTGTTGGAGCGGCTTCTTGATGCGGCGGAGTGATGGACCGAAAGGGCGGCGCTGTCGCGCCGCCCTTCCGTCCCGATCCACGTTTGGAGTCGGTTGATTCAATCAAAAATGTACATACGAACCTTGGACATCCTGAAGATGCGGTACGTATTGCGGACGGGATACTTGAACTTGTAGACATAGAGCCAAGTATCATCGGAAAAATACTCTCGCTCAGTCGCCAGTTCCGGGTGGTTGAGCAGAATGTCACTGACCCGGTCGAGTGTATCTTCGATGGGCTCCACAAACGGATCGACGTTCTCAGGTTTTTTCGGATTATTTTCCGGGTAGTCCGAGAAGTGATAGTTATAGACGGCGTTCGGATCCAGTTCCTCGGGGATGTCCTCCAACCAGCCGACTTCATATCCGATATAACCCTGTTTGGCGATCACGAAAGTCGTAAGAGGGGCCCAGGTCGCGCCGGTGATGACGGCATTCTGAGCGCCGGCGGCCTGACTGGCGAATAACAAGATCGGGGGCAAAGGAACGTACTTATCGCCTGGCTGAATTGTGGGGTACTGCAAGCCGTGATCCTGCATGACACTGCTGAAGTCCGCGTACAGGTCGGTTGAATCCACGGGTTGGTTCGGCTCCAGAAGAGTTGTTTCATCTGATGTGCAGCCGGCCAGGACCAGCAGGCCCAACAGGACACTCAACAGACATAAGTTCTTTCGATGGTACATGGTTGCCTCCAATGGT
>CBDUYZ010000044.1:0-13400 GCA_965371575.1 uncultured bacterium | reverse complement strand
GTCGGGCGTATCGTGCTATCAGTGCCACGACGGTCCGGATCCCTAGCAGGCCGTTGAAAAACTGGGCTCGGTCGCGCTGGCCGAGCCCAGTTTTTCAGCAGCCTGCTGGTTCCGACAATGAACAAGGAGACAGGGAAAACACAATTTCAGAGGCACAACCTAAACATCACACCTGTCTAGCGACAAGCATCCGATAAAGACCCTCCAGCTCCCCGCACATCTTCTCCTCCGAAAACAGCGCCTGCGCTCTTTTGCGGCCCGCCTGGCCGAAGGCCCGCCGCTTCCCTTCATCCCCCAGCAGTTCGGCGACCGCCGCGGTCAGTCCATCCACATCGGTCGGTGAAACCAGCAAACCGGTCCGCCCGTCTTCCACGATGTCCGGCACCCCATCACAGTCCGCCGACACCACCGGCAGCTCCATGGCCATGGCCTCGACAATCACCAGGCCAAAGGCCTCCGAATGGGTGGGGAACAGGAACAGATCCATGGCGCCCAGCAGATCAGGCACGTCGTCGCGGTAACCCGTCAGGATCATCCGATCCCCCAGTCCCGCCTTTTCGATCCGGTCCAGGATGGCGTTGGCCTGCTCGTCTTCGCCGCGGGTGGCTTCGCCCACGACGACAAACCGCGCGGCCGGAAAATCAGGCAGGATCCGCTTCGCTACCTCCAGGAATTGCAAATGCCCCTTGGCTTCAGTAAGACGACCCACGATGCCCACGAGCAGCTCATGCTCCGCGATCCCCAACCCGGCACGCAGCCGGTCCCGCCGCGAAAGATCGGGCACGAAACGGTCCAGGTCGATGCCGTGGTGGATGATCCCAACCTGCTCGGGCCGAAGCGGATGGGTGTCCAGTAGATTCCGCTCGATGACTTTCGAGATGGCGATCACGTAATCGACGTTGCCGTAGAGGTAGGGATGTACAGGCAGGTTCTTGGGCCGGATCGTTCCCACGTGCTTGTGCAGCACCAGGGGCGTCGGTTTGCTCCATTTCAGGGCGGGAACCAGGGTGAAAAGGTCGCGGGAATAGTCCGTGTGGACGATGTCGATGGCGTGCCGGTTGATGTACCGTGACAACCAGAAAGCCTTGAAAGGATGGAACTTGCCCCACAGATCGAGTGTCACCGGATTGAAGCCCATCCCGAGCAGCCGCTGGTGGATCCGGCTATTCTTATAACACACCGGATGCACATCATGGCCACGATCACGCAGCTTGCCGGCGATCGTGACCATGCTCATTTCCATGCCGCCCCAGGAACGGCTCGTGCAGACTTTCAGTATCCGCAATCCCACCGGAAGCCATCCCTCCGTGAACACCCTTCGGCGTCAGCTCCTGCCGGTCGTCTTTTTCCCGGCGGGGGTCCTGGACGACGTATTCCTCGTCTTCTTCTTCACGGTTTTCCTCGCGGGCGCCTTGTTGGTTTTACTGGCCTTTTCTTTCGCCGCAACCTTCTTGGTGACATTCTTCTTCGACGGAACCTTCTTGGTGGTGGTCTTCTTGGCCGGTGCCTTCTTGGCCGGTGCCTTCTTGGGGGCGGCTTTCTTGGCCGGAGCTTTCCTGGCCGCCGTTTTCTTGGCGGGAACCTTCTTTGCCTCGACCTTGGCCTTGGACCTGGCCGCCTCCCCCGCAGTCTCCGTCTTGGTCACTGCCCCGGTTGAAGCGGCTTCCTTTCTATCCCGTGCTACGCCGCGTCCCGACCGCCGCCGTCTGCGCGAGGACCGACTGCTTCCGTTGACTTTGCCCACCTTATCGAGCGCTATGCTCTCGCCCAGTCCCTTGACCACCCAGGTGCCCCCTGCCTGGGCGTCGCGATTGACGTCCAGCAGGCCCAGCTCGCGGGCCTCCTCCAGCAGATCCCCGAAAGTCGAGTAGCCGTGGGCGCGCTCGTTGAAGTCTGGCTGCTTGCGGGTCATCGTGTCCTTGATCAGCGAGGAATAGAGCACGCCTCGGGATTCCATCAACAGGCTCTGCACCGTCTTGACCAGGAAGTCGAAAAGCTCGCGTTTATCACTGGGAACATTGACACCCGAACGGCTCAAGCGGCCGGATCGCTGGCGGTATATATCGTCGTAGAAGATGAACTCGTCGCAGTTGCCGATGAGCAGCCGACTGCTCGAATTTTTTACCCCCACCCCGATTACGCGCTTGTTGTTCTCGCGCAGCTTGGACACCAGCGGCGAAAAATCAGAATCCCCCGACACGATGACGAAGGTGTCGATATGATCCTTGGAATAACAAAGATCCATGGCGTCGACCACGAGCCTGATGTCGGCGCTGTTCTTGCCCGAGATCTTGGGCATGGGAATCTCGATCAGTTCGATGGCGGCCTCGTGCAGGGGCGACATGTGTTCCTTGTAGAAATGCCAGTCCGCATACGCCTTCTTGACGATGATCTTGCCTTTTTCCAGTATGCGTTGAAGAAGAAGTTTGATGTCGAAGCGCTGACCCGCGTCGCGGGCCCCGAGCGCCACGTTGTCGAAATCGATGAACAGGGCGAGATTGGTCTCGCGGTCCTGGCTCATGGCTGCCTCCTTGCAGTGGCCGGATGCTTGACTCGTAACTGGGCCCGTACGAAAAATTGTTCGGGTCATCCTGAACAATAAGACATAAACTGGAAGTGGTACACTGCAATCCTGATTAAGCAGACCACTGCCCCGGAGTAGACCTCGTCATGCCTGAATCCCTTACCGCTCAAGACCTTAGACTGCTGGTGCAGCGTGTTTTCCAGCCTTCCGAGGCCGATACGGGTCTGGCGATCATCGTGGATCTGCCCGACGAGCGCCTGACCGACAACCCTGAATGGGCTGGGCGCCGCCAAATGGCCGCCGACTGGTACCAGAAGCTGGTTTCCGAGCAGGATGCCCTCGGCCTGGACCGCATCACCCTGGCCTGGTACCCCAACGCCGGGGGCAACAACGCCGATCTGCCGGCCGCCTGCTATCCCGGCGACGGCGAAACGGTGCCCGCCCACGCGGACGAAGTCTCCGGCTGGGACAGCCGTCCCTTCGCCGACGTCTTCTCCACCCACACCATGGTCCTGGCCCCCACCGAACTGTCGGCCACCGCCCCCTTGAAGGTAGCCACCCGCGGCGGCGGCTTCCGGGCGGCCACCATGCCGGGTTTCCTGCCCTCGATGATCCCCGCCCTGCGCCTGGACTACGGCGAAATCAACCGGAGGGTGAACCTGTGCAAGGAGCTGCTGGACGCCGCTGAATCCGCGCAACTCACTTTCGTGGCCGACGACACCGCGCATGAACTGGTCCTGGATCTGCGCCACCGGACCGGCCACGCCTCCGGCGGGTTGTTTCCCACCAACGGCGTGGCGGGCAATCTGCCCTCCGGAGAGGCCTACATCGTGCCCTACGAAGGAGAAATTCCGGACGACCCCAGCGGTTCGCAAGGCGTCCTGCCAGTGCAGATCGATGATGAGATCGTGCTTTATGAAATCGCCGGCAACAAGGCCGTCAAGGTGTTGACGTCCGGGCCGGCCAGCGCCAGGGAAGCCGACCACCTCAACCGCGAACCGGCCTACGCCAACCTGGCGGAACTGGGCCTGGGCGTCCTGGGGGATTTCGGCCTGAAGCCCACCGGCAGCATCCTGCTCGATGAAAAACTCGGCCTGCATATCGCCTTCGGGCGCAGCGACCACTTCGGCGGCACCGTTGGGCCGGACGATTTTTCTGGACCAGACGCCGTCATCCACCTGGACCGCGTCTTCATCCCGGAAACCCAGCCGCGGGTGCGGGTCAAGGAGGTGCGTCTGTCCGGGCCGGACCTGGATCGGGTAATCATTAATGAGGGGGTCTTTGTCGGACTGGAAGAAAGTGGATGATCAGTTTGGATAAAAAGGAAGGCCGGGACCTGTCGATGAGTGACTCTCGCCCTAAGTCAATCTGACGTATTGGTCCCAGCCTGATATGATGACTATCGTTCTACCTACGCATAATCCAATAATCGGTTTCATAAGCATTCAATTTATATTTATTTGTGTATTCTGTAAATTGGTTTTTTTTGAATATGGGTGCTAAATGTCCGGAATCCCGTGATACTTGCGGGGTTACTCATTGTTGCAAAAACTGTTGATTATGAGAAAATTAAATCGTTTGGACCTGCGGAAGACCCCCGCCGGGAAAGCCCGCAGTCGAGCCAGCATTGACGGGAGCACTAACTTGGATCACATCGGACGCATGTTCCGTCCACCCAGCGAAGCGGAAAGTCTGCTGTTGCAGATTTCCTTAGGGTGCAGCCACAATGAGTGCACCTACTGTGCCATGTACGAGTTGGACGAGCAGCAATTCCGCATCAAGCCCCTGGCCACCGTCGCGGCGGACATCGCAGAGGCCGCTCGGTTCAGTGAATCCGGCGTATCAATCCGCCGGGTGTTCCTGTGCGACGGCGACGCCCTCATTTTGCCTTTCGACCACTTGGTCCGCATCCTGGAGCTGTTGCAGCAGAAGATCCCCACCGTGCGCCGGGTAAGCATCTACGGCGATGCCCGCAGCATCCTGCGCAAGAGTCCCGGTGAGCTGGCCCGGTTGCGTGAGCTGGGCTTGGGAATCGTCTATCACGGGGTGGAAAGCGGCGACGACGTGGTTCTGGAACGGGTGGTCAAGGGGTCGTCCGCTGCCGAAAGCATCGAGTCGGCCGACCGCCTGCGCCGGGCCGGCATCCGCCATTCGGTGATGGTGATGCTTGGGTTGGGAGGTATCGAGCGATCCGCCGTACACGCAGCCAGGACTGCGGAAATCCTCACGGCCATGGACCCCCCCTTCGTGGGCGCCCTGACGACCACGATCATCCCGGGCACGCCGCTGGCCCGGGAACAGGACGAAGGCCGGTTCACCCTGCCGGACCGCTGGAGCCTGCTGGAGGAGTTGCGGATCCTGGTGCGGGACAGCCGTTTTTCCCGCTGCCGGTTCCATTCCAACCACGCCAGCAACTATCTGCCCTTGAGTCTCAATCTACCGGCGGACCGGGACAGGGCCCTGGTCGCCCTGGACCAGGTGCTGGCCGAACGGGACAAGGGCCGTCTGCGGCCCGATTATCTGCGGGGCCTTTGAGCCACTTGACACGGACCGCCCATCAGGTTGATCATTCACCTGGACACCGGGGCTCTGACTTGCGACCGCCACTCAGCGAAAGACCCGAAATCATGACCGAGGTAAATTCCAAACCCATCCGCCTTCTCATTGCCGACGACGAAGAGGATCTGGTCATCTTCCTGGCCCATCGCCTGCGCAAGCGCGGTCTCGACGTCACCATGGCACTCAGTGGGGCGGAAGCAGTCTCGGCAGCCACTGAAATGAAGTTCGATGTCGCCGTGGTCGACTTAAAGATGCCCGACATGGACGGCATCGCCGTCATCGAAAATCTTAAAAGCCTCCAGCCCTTCATCGAAGTTCTCATGCTCACCGGCCACGGCAGCCACGACTCGGCCTGGGAAGCCGGGCGCCTGCATGCTTTCCGCTACATCCTTAAACCATACGATTTCGAAGACCTCCACGACCTGATCAATTCCGCGGCGGAGCACCGGCAGCGGCGCATGCAGGAGGAATTCGAGGAAAAGCTGAACGAACTGATGACCAGCACGACCAGTCCCCGGGACCTGATCGAAGAGAGTGAAAAACTGCGCAGTGAATACGAACAGGATTAACACCGCCCTGGTCGGCGAAGGACGCCGACTTTCCGCTCTGCTGGCCGGCCTGGCCGCCCACTTACCTGTGCTGCGCCTGAAGATCGTCATCGTGGTCGATCTCGATCCCGGCCCGGACAGTCCGGGCCTCGGCCTGCTCCGCGACACCGGCCTCCAGATGATCTCCACCAGCATCGACGACATCCTGAGCCGTGACGATCTCGACCTCGTGATCCTCGGCTCGGACAACCAAAACGTGGCCGCGGACCTCCGCGCCGGCCTGTTGCCCCACATCCCGATCCTGGGCCCGGAGTCGGACAAGATCATCCAGGGCGCCGTCCGTCTGGCCGAGGAAAACCGTGGTCTGCGCTCGGACAGCCGCCGGCTTAAGGAAACCCGGCTGCGACTGAACATCTTCGTCGAAACCGCTCCCTTCTCCATCTACATCAAGGACAACGAGCTCCGGTACCGGAAGATCAACAGCCACGCCCAGACTGTTCTGGGGGTACGCGAGGCCGAGGTGGTGGGCAAGCGGGACAGCGCCATCTTCCCCGCGGGCGGCACGCGGTGGTTGCAGAAGGTGGAGCAGGAAACCCTGCACAGCCGACGCACCCTGCACGCCGCGGGCGTCCTGCCTATCCGGGGCCAGATGATGCACGTGCAGGTCACCTTGTTTCCGGTCATCGAGAACGGACGGGTGGAAGGACTGTACGGTCTCATCGAGGATACGACCGAACTGCACGAAAGCGAAATGAAGCTCCACCAGGTCGACGAACAGCTCAACGAAACCCAGAAATACCTGCGCGAGGTGCTGGCCAACAGCCGGGATATCATCTTCCTGACCGATCCCGCCGGCAACATCCTGACCTTCAACAGCGGAGCCGAAAACTCGTTGGGATTCTCTCGGGACGAGGTGATCGGAACCCAGGCCCAACAGCTCTGCGCCAACCCGGGCAATTTCGACAAGCTCTTTGCCGAAGCCATACGCACCGGCCACTCCACGAGCTACGAGGCCGAGTTCCGCGGCAAGGACCAACGGACAGTAATCTGCAACATCAGCCTGACCTTGATCGACGGGCCCGACGGTAAGCCGCTGGAAGTGGTCTGCCTGTGCAGGGATCTGACCACTCGCCTGCGCCTGAAGAATGATCTGATCCGTTCCGAACGCCTGGCCGCCGTCGGGCAGATGGCGTCAGGCGTGGCCCACGAGATCAACAACCCCCTGGCCGTGATCGACACTATCGCCGGACTCGTCGAGGAGACGCTGGAGGAGGAGGGCGACGCCCTCAAACCGGAAACCAGGAATATGTTGGGGCAGGCCATGGAGCGGCTTCACAACCAGGTCAAGCGCGTGACCACCATCACCCACAGCCTGCTGGGATTCGTGCGCACCCAGCATGCGGGCATGGCGGACGTGAACATCGAGAACCTGCTGGAGGAATGCCTCGGCGTGCTGGGGATCGAGATCAGGCGTTCAAGTACCGAGATCGTCCGACTCTACACCCCGGACATTCCGGAGTTCACGTCCGACCCCATGCTGCTGCAGCAGGTGTTCGTGAACCTGATCAAGAATTCGATCGACGCCATGCAGGAGGTCCCGGGTCAACAGAGTATCCTGGAGATCCTGACCAGTATGGACGCCCAGCACATTCTGGTCACCATCCAGGACAACGGCATTGGTATTCCTCGGGAAGACCAGGAAAAGATCTTCAACCTTTTCCACACCACCAAGCCCGCCGGTCAGGGCACGGGCCTGGGGCTGTCCATCGTGCACGACATCCTCTACCGTCTGGGCGGCACCGTCCGCATGGCCAGTGAGCCGGGACAATGGTCCCGCTTCGTGGTGGAGATTCCCCTGCAGCCCCCCGAAATACTACTGCCGGATCCCTCGATCAGTCTTTGATATCGTCCAGATCTCCGCGCAGCCTTTCCAGACCTTCCAGGAAGGCTTTCTTTGATCCGGCGGCCATCTGGGAGGCCAGGTCGCCGTACTGGCGGATCCCGTTGGTGAGGTTGGCCCGGATTTCGTCCAGGGACAAGTTTTTGACGTCCGCCAGACCCTCGCCGCGGCGGGCGATGTCCTTCTTGAGGCGATCCAGGTGCAGGGAAAGTTCCTTGAGGAACATGTGCGGACGCTCTGAATTGAGGGGCAGGCTGGCCCGACCGTAGATGTGATCGACCATTTCACGCAGTCTGGCCACCTGTGAGAAGTAGACCGTGTTGGGGCCGCAGCAGACCGCCGTCTTGGCGGCGGGGTCGATCTCGTTGGGCACCGTCGCGGACCCGGCCAGGTCATGGCAGATGCAAGCCTTGACGACCACTTCCTCCGCCTGGTGCGTATTATCGTCCAGGGAGGTGAGCTTGCGGCTTTGATAGGCACGGCTGGCCGTGCAGATGGGCGCCTTGGTGAACTCGGTATTCGAGACCAGGTAACCCTTGGGACACTCGCTGCCCGGATGGCCCTCGGCGATGCGCGCGAGGCGGCTCTCCTCGCTGAGCGAGGTCTTCAGACACCAGAACGGGACCCCGAGGGGCGACGAGTCGCTGAGGAGGACGTCATCCTCACTGGCAACCTGGATCTTGTGCAGGTGGTTCTCGTCGATGTTGATCACCTCGGGCACCAGCAGGAAAGGGCTGCCCCAGCCGGTGCCGTCCACCTTGTATTTATCTTCGAGCAGCCGATTCTCCTCGGACGTACCGATACCTCCCTGCGCAGTGACGCGAAAGTCCATCTTCGCCTCGGGAACCGCCCGCCCCATCTCCTGCATGGACTTCGTCCAGATCTCACGCAGTTGGTCAGCCAGGGTCTCCCGCTTCTGGAGGAACTCCTCCAGGACCGGTCCCAGCAGCGTGCCCTTTCCTCCGAAGGCATGACCGCCACAGTTGAGACCCGATTCGACCCGGTACTCCGAGACCCATAATCCCTTGCGGGCCAGTAGTTTGCCCTGGACAAAGGCGGAGCGGAAATCTCCCACCTTAAGGATGAGGCGCTTGCGGATTTCTCCGGTGTCGTCGGGGAAGAAGTCGGTGAATTCGGCAAGATAGTTGAACAGGCGACGGTTCATGCCGGCCGACAAAATGAGCGATGATTTAACCCGGCTGTTGGCGTATCCGCGCAGGGCGCTCATGGCGTCGGAGAACACCGGCGGCAACAGTTTGCCCTGGCTCATGTGATCACGGTCGAGCTTGGTCATGATGTTCACGTCGATGGCCCCGGCCGTGATGCGGTCGCGCAGTTGCTGCTGAAGACGGGCCCTTTCGGCGGGCTCGCGCACCGCCTGCATCTTGCGGTACATGACCTTCAACGGGGATTCGGGCAACATCTCGAAGTAGCGCGTGATCTCGCTGCCGGCCTCGAACAGGGAGCCCCGCAGTTTCTCAATCTGACCATCGATCATCTCGTCCATCATGTTCAGGTACGAGGTGATGCGACTGGCGCGTGGATCCTCCGCCGAAGCGGGTATCTCCACGTATTCGCGCCCCGCATTTCCACTCAGGCGTTTGCGCATCTGCTCGATGAGCTTGTCGTCCACCAGGGAGATCACCGACGAAATGCCGTAGCGCGCCACCTTCATGGGAGTATCGATGGTGAAACCGGTCCCCATGACCGGAATATAGAACTTGTGTACTGGATGGGTCAGTGGATGGCTCATGACATCATCATCCTTGGTCTGAGTGCCCGCCGAAAACCACCATAAATGTAATTGCCGGACCTATTGTTGCAACATCAATTGCTTATTGATCAAGAAGTTCCAGGATTTCTGCCGTTTTCTCCTCCATGAGCGCACGGTCGCCCCGGGACTCCACGTTCAACCGTATCACTGGTTCGGTATTGCTCTTGCGAAGATTGAAGCGCCACCGGCCCATATCCAGGGACAGGCCGTCGGTGCGGTCGACGCCCGTCGCCATACCGCGGTATTTCTTTTCGATCCTGCCCAGGGCGGCGTCGGGATCGGCCAGGCGCCGGTTGATCTCTCCGCTGGTAGGATAGGCCTCTTGCATGGACCGTACCAGGTCGGAAAGGGGTCGCCCGGAGGCGGACATCTCCTGCACGACCAGCAGCCAGGGCAGCATACCGCTGTCGCAGTAGGAAAACTGCCGGAAGTAGTGATGAGCCGACATCTCGCCACCGTAGACGGCGTCCTCGGCGCGCATGCGCTCCTTCATGAAGGCATGGCCGGTCTTGTTCATTATGGGACGGCCGCCGGCTGCTTCCACCATGTCGATGGTGTTCCAGATCAAGCGGGGGTCATGGACGATGCCGGCGCCGGGATGGTCGCGCAGGCTGGCCGCGGCGAGCAGCCCCACCAGGTAGTAACCCTCTATGAAAGCGCCGTGTTCGTCGAAGAAGAAGCAGCGGTCAAAATCCCCGTCCCAGGCCAACCCCAGATCTGCGCCGTGTTCGCGCACGGCCTCGATCGTAACACTGCGGTTCTCCGGCAACAGGGGATTGGGGATACCGTTGGGAAAGGTTCCGTCAGGCTCGTCGAAGACCGGTATGATCTCGCAGGGCAAATGCTTCGCGAGCGCCGCCATGATGGGACCCGCGCCGCCGTTGCCGCCGTTGGCCACGATCTTCAGTGGCTTGAAGCGACCGACATCCACCTGCCCGACCAGGTATTCCAAGTATTCATTGAGGATGTCCTCGGCGCTGATCCGACCCTTGACTGCGGACGGTTCCAGGTCGCCACCGAGAACCGCAGCCCCGATGTCATCCAGCCCGCTGTCCCCGCTGATAGGTTTGGCCTCTTCCCTGACCAGCTTCAATCCGTTGTGATCCATGGGATTGTGGCTGGCCGTGACCATGATGCCACCGTCCAGTTCGCGGGCGAAGGTCGTGTAGTAAACCATTTCGGTTCCGCACAGGCCGATGTCCAGAACGTCAGCCCCCGCGTCGGTCAGTCCCCGGACCAGGGCGTCGCACAGCTCCGCGCTGCTCAGGCGACAATCACGGCCCACGACCACCCGGCCTGCCCCAAGAAATCTGACCGTGGCCAAGCCAATCCGGTAGGCCAGATTGGTGTCCAGCTCGGTGGGCACCACGCCCCTGATGTCGTAAGCCTTGAAACAGGACGGCTTGGCTCGCCCGGATGAGTTATCTGCCGGCATGTGCTTTCCTTGTCCTGGTGTGATCAGGTTCCGGCCAATACATTCGATTACTGGCCATGGTTGTAATAGTGGCCTCTTTTGAGTAGCATGAAAAGCAGAACTAGGCAACCTGGGAGAATCCGGGCATAACCATGAATGAGAATCCGGAGAGATCATGAAGAAATTTGTAAAGCTTTCCGCCATCGCACTGATTGCCTTGGCCGCCCTGTGCTTGACCGGATGCATCCAGGTGCACAGCGACACGGTCATCGCCAAGGATGGATCCGGCACCGCCAGTCTCACCATGTCCCTGAGCCCTGCGATGCAGGAAATATTCAAGGACATGAAGGACCTGGAGATGGATAAGGACCAGGACATGGATTTTCCCATGTTCGACGACATCAAGAAGGCTGATCTGGCCAAGGCCGCCGAGGGACACGGCGTTACGATCAAGAAGTTTGAAAAAGCCATGGTCGACGGTCGCGAACAGCTCGACATCGTCATGGATTTCGAGGACCTCAAGGGTCTGTCCTACGTGATGGGCAATATCATGGGCAATGAACCCGGCGACGGCATGGGCATCTTCGAGACCGCCGACGGCAACTTCGTGCTGAAAGAGGCCAATTACGATTTCCCCGCCGAACCCGCCGAACCGGCCGAAAAAGCCGAAGCCGAGGCCGAGAGCGAGGACAGCGCCGGATCCTCCACCATGACTGACGAGGAAAAGTCCCAGAAGCAGATGGAAGTCATGGGCAAGTTGATGGGCGCCATGGCCGAGCTGGACGTGAAGTTCACGATCACCGTGCCGGGCGAGGTCATCGAGAGCAACGCCCACACGGTGGAGGGCAACACCTCCATCTGGACCATCAACGCGGGCAACATGATGAGCCAGCAGGGCCAGAACTCGGATCCTGTGATCACGTTTTCCAGCGAAGGTCTGAAGATCAAGCCCCTCAAGGAATAGGTTGTGCCTTCGAAATTGTGTCTGGTTTCAGATTTGCTTGTCAGGACCAGAATGCGCGTTAGCATGCGGGCCGACGCTGATGGCTTTATGTGGTGTTAAGTTGTCATACCATGTCGGTTTAGCGGATCAATGGCGTATCTCAAACCTGGCAGGATTGAAAGGTGATCTACGGACATCGGTTATTGAAGTGTGTCTGACGGTTGTCGACCTGCACATACATGTCACCGAAGAGCTGCACTCCAAGTTGGCCCAGGTAGGCCGTTATCTTCACTACGGTCTCGGGAAAGAGACTTCCGGGCCGTCGCCTTACCTCGGGTTGTTTACCAATTCGTTAAGAAACAGGAAGTTACAAGATAAATAGAAAAACACAATTTCAGAGGCACAACGAAATTTTAACACATCGAAAACAAACAAAATAACTTAGAAAAGTGCCCCCGGGGGCTTTGGAGAAATGGCCCCGGAGATCGAAAAGATTAAAATCCCAATCCAAGCCTCAAGCCAAATCCGTACTGAAGACTGTCCACCTCGTAAGCGATGCCCGAAACGACAGTTCCGGCCGGGTTGCTTTCCTCATCCCTGTACCACGTTTGGGTCTGATCCCCGGTGGCATAGTAGTAGCGCAGCCAGCCCATCAGATCCAGGAAGAGCACTCCCCCGAGGGCCTCGGTGGACAACACTCGCAGATCCGTATTGGTGTTCAGGCTGAGACCGGTAGCTTCGCCCTCCGATATCCTGCCGCGCAAGAGGTGATCATCCGTATCGGAGGAAAACAACACACCCGCGGCAAAATTCACATTCAGGGGAGTCGCCTTGCCTAGGATGAACCGGGAGCCGACGCCAAGTTGCGGCGTCAGGTAGGTGATTTCATAATCAATGACAAGCTCGGTGCCGGAAACCTGAACCCGATTGCCATCCATATCGAGATCCTGCCAGCCCGCGAAGCCGATGATATCCTGGGAAATTTTCTGAAATTCGAAACGGGCCAGAAGCCAGAGCTTGGTTTTGGGTTTACCGAGAATCCCGTATCGGGCCTCGATGTGAGCCAGCACCATGTTCATTTCGGCATCCGACTCGGTATAACTGACAGGGACGCCGCCCATCCAATCGCGATCGATCATGGGGTCGGAAGGATCGCTAAGATTAACTGCCGCTCCCGCCTGAAGGCCCCAAAGGCCGGCGCTTGATTCCCAATCCAAGGTCAGGCCCACCATCGTGGTTGCTAAGGGGAACTCTAACTCGCTACGGATTTCGGAGAGTTTACCCGGGTCGGATGGTATTTCGGCGAGGGCCTTGATCTCGTAAGTCGTGTCGCCGAAGAGCTGGTATACCGATGGGATGATGCTGAAGATGCTTGGTGTTCCTGCTGTTGCTTTTTCGGGCGGTGCATCCGTGCTGATCTGTTCCTGGGCGGAAACTGCGGTGGAAATCGCCATCAGGAAAACGAGGGACATCAGGCAGGCTTTGGAAACCATGAATCCTCCATTAAAATGGGGCCGCTGGTTGCCGACGGCCTCTGTCGAATGATGTAGCTGGCCGTGGTAATATCTGCTCATGGTTCACCTTGAGCATATTCCAGAATTCACCTCGGACCCAGAAACGTCAACTCAAATGAGGAGGCCGCCCTTGCGGGCGGCCTCCAGGATCATCAGGTCATGCAACCTGAGGTATCACTTTTACTGGCACTGGGGGCCAGAGGCCAGGTCGGTATATGTGTATG
>CBDUYZ010000043.1:0-13410 GCA_965371575.1 uncultured bacterium | reverse complement strand
CAATAAGAGCCATTCCTCCAATAACGAGGACCGTTGTGGTCGTTGAAGGCCGATCAATTGGTTTTTGTTCGATGAATTGAATCTGGTCGGCGGAATACCCTCGGGGTTGTTCGGATTGGCCTTGGGGATCCAGGATGATCTCGTGTGAAGAAATCAACTCAACGGTACCCTGAACCTGTGTCCCGTCCACCAGGGTGAGTCTGACATGGTTCCCGGGTTCGATAATACTGGCATCCTCGCTGTCCCGAGGTTCTTCGGGTGATACTTCGGGCAGGGAATTCCCGACCACCCGGTATCCGCCGCAACCGGCCGTGAAGAACATCAGGGAGATCAGCCAGAAAAATCTCATTTGCGGTTTCATGGTAGTTCTCCCTTGAAATGAGGTTCAGTGTTTGGCCCCTAAACTCACTAATTGAACATCAGTGTCCCATCCAAGATCGGCGTTGGAGAGGTAGGCAGCCCCACCAACGGCAACGCCCGTCAATACCAGAATCAGAGCCGTGATCTTGAATGCCGTGTATGAATTTTCTTCCTCGATCGAAAATATTTCAGCGATGGAATAACTTCTGGCTTCCAGGTTCTTTTCCTCGGCAGCCAGGGTGATTTCATGGGGAGACAAGGACTGGATGACTCCGTCGACCTGTGTCCCGTCCACCAGGTTGAGCCTGATCTTTTCCCCGGTTTTGAGATCGCATATATCCTGATCAACCTCGCCCGGTACGTCGGATTCCATTTGGCAGGCAACCTTGAAGCCGCTGCAGCCGGATACGAAAACCAGCAGCGCGATCAGCCAGAAGATTCGCATCAGGTTTGACATTTGAGGCCTCCTCCGGGTTTGGATACATCCTATAAAAGGCAAGGAATCGGCCAAAAATCTGGAAGTGCCATGAATCTTTTAAGTGCTTGAGAATAAGAGTATTATCAGTTCAGTGGACTTGAGAGGCTCTATGGGCTCGAGGGAAAAGTGTATGGAATAACGAACGGTCCATTCGCCATTTTCATACTGCCAGCAGGGCAGGGCACGATGATTTCACAATTATGAACGCTTCAATAATCCGGTGAAAAAATGGCCAAAGGGTCCACCCACACAGACCAGCTTTTCCGTTCGGCATCAGGATATCCGTATGCTCGCGGCACCGTGGCCTGGTCAAAGCGAAAACCGCCATAACGACCTGCCTGCAGATTGATCCCCCAACCTTCGGTGTCCCCGTCGATTGCCGAAATTTCACCGGCATTCTCAATCCGGTGCCCCCGCCGGATATAATAGACGTTGCCGATTCCCAGTTCCCACCCCTCGTTTTTCTCATCGAATCGTCCGGAGGTGTCGCGTTCGTAAACATATTCCTCTTCTTGGATGTCCCAAACGAACCCCGGCTCGATCCACTGCTCTGACTTGCCCAGTGAGATCAGGGGATTGATCATGTCGCCCAGGATTCCCAGAAAGGAGTCATTCAGATCATTTTTCAAATCGTCGGCCAGGGTGATTTCCCCATACAGGGACCAGCCTTCGACGAACATCCGGGGAAAAGGATCACTAATGTCCGCATCAGGATGTTCGATGAATTCATCGGTTTCGTTCAGAACGGAACTTCCATAGGCTCCGCCCAGCCGCAGCCCGATAATCCCGTTGCCGAGAAAACCATCCTCCTTTGTCATGTTGATCGGGGTGGCCCGCAGAAGGTATCCGTAATCGCTGGCGCTTCCGTGGCCTTGTCCACCTCCCTGGGGATCCTGGATCACCCAATCAGGAGACAGATTATCGGTGAATTCCTTGTTCACGAATCCACCGGCCACGGAGAAGTAGGGGGACAGCCAGCCATCGTCATGACCCAGGATTTTGTCCAGGAGTTGAACGGCATCCAGGCCCAAACCGTAATATTTGGATTCCATCCAGCTGTCGAATGTCCCGATAGGCTCACCGTTTTCATCGGTGGCCTGTTGTTCGCCCATATCCAGCTTGTTCCCGGGAATGAAAACCTTGGCGAAAAGGAAGGTCACTCCGAAATAACCCAGGGTCAATTCCTTGTTGGTGAGGTAGATGTCATCCGCCAGACCCTCGGCCAGCTGGGTTTCAAAACTGGTGTAATGAACTCCCGGCCGGAAAGACAGGAGTGCGGGGTTGGCCCAGTTGTTGGTATCGGTGCCCCAGGCCATGCCCACGCCAGCGCCTCCCATGCCCTCGGCGCGCACCGAGGTGTTGTAATTCAGGTTGATGGCACCTGAACCGGGCCTGGCCACAGAGACCAGGGGCATCAGGAGGAATCCGAACAGGAAAAGGGGGAAAAGGTCAGGTACCTCCGGCAAAGCCGGAGGCTTGAAAGATTGTGAACCGCTCAAAGCGGTTGAATGATCTGCCGCCTAAAGGCGGCGGTGCCTTCTACCACATCCCCAACTGGTCGATTCGTTTATCCTCCTCTTCCTGCCGGACGATGTAGTTCCGGATCGTCTCCTCGTCGCGACCAACGGTGGACACGAAGTAGCCTCGCGCCCAAAAACTCTGCCCTCGGAAATTCTTCCGTTTGCCAACGTAGGCTCGGGCAATGTGGATCGCGCTCTTCCCTTTGATGAACCCGATCGTTTGCGATACCGAATACTTCGGCGGGATCGAGATCAGCATGTGCACATGGTCACCCATCAGGTGACCTTCGACTATTTTGCTCTCACGTTGGGAGGCAAGATTGTGAAATACTTCTCCCAGGTACCGTCGAAGCTCCTTGTACAGGACTTTCCTACGGTACTTCGGGATGAAAACCACATGGTACTTGCAGTCCCAAACCGAATGGCTTAAGCTCTCAGTAACTACCACAGTTACTCCCTTTCGGCGAAGCCATAAGCGGTTCACGAAAGGGAGTTTTTCTATATCATCCCGTATCTGTCAAACTTTACGGGTCCCCCGGCTGAGCCGGGGGGTTTTATGCTGGGACTAAATTCTTTTTCATGATAAGTCTCCTTGATCCCGGTCGTCATCCGGGAACATTGGCCAAAGCCTATTCCGGCAATTTCTTTATGCGTTTCAGAAGATCAGGAAGCTGTTTCAAGGCGGCCCATTGCCGCAACGTCTGCCTGAAGTCGTCTGCAGGAGTCCCGAGAACCGTTTTCCCCGGCGCTACATCAGCTATGGCCGTGGCGTTTCCGCCTAGTTTTGCACCGCGGCCCACGGTGCAGTGGTCCTTGACTCGCGAGCCTCCTCCCATGATGACGCCGTCACCCAGGGTGATGGATCCCGCCAGTCCCGATTGGCCGGCCATCACGCAGGAGCGACCGAGTTTACAGTTGTGGGCGATTTGAACCAGGTTGTCGATTTTTGTGCCGTCGCCTAGGTGTGTGGTGCTGAATTTTCCCCGGTCGACACAACTGCCCGCGCCCATCTCAACCCGGTCTCCAAGCGTGACGGTACCGATCTGGGGAACCTTGACCAGGCCCCGGCCATCGGCTGATGGCCGGTAACCGAAGCCGTCCGCGCCGATCGACACATTGAGATGGAGGATACAGTCGTGACCAATCCGGCACCGCTCACGTACGACGGTCCCCGACCAGATAACGGTGCCACTGCCGATGCTGGTGTCATCCAGGAGCGTGACATTGGGGTAGAGTTTGGTGTTTGCCCCGATAACCACACCGGGCCCGATATAACAGCCAGCTCCGATGGACACGCCTTCGCCTATTTCAGCCGTCGCATCGACCACGGCGGTTGGATGTATGCCGGGCTCGCATCTGGGAGGATCCGGCTCGAAAAGATGAAGGACCTGGGCCATGGCAAGATCCGCATCGGCCACACGTATCAGGGCCCGGCCCGGCCCCGGCTCGATATCCAGGTTGTCATTGACGATGGCGGCGGATGCGCTCGATTCGTCCCATGAAGAAATGAATTTCTTGTCCCCCACGAACGTCAACTGGTCCGCTTGGGCCGCGGTGATTTCATCCAATCCCGTAATTTGAATTGTCGGGCTGCCGACGAGTACACCGCCGACTTCCTGGCCGATTTCTTCGATGGTGAATTTTTTCAAAACAGCTCCTGTGGATCATTCATGGATCAGGATTCATCCCGATAGATACCTTAACGGCAGATGGGATTCATATGCAAGAAGCATGGTCGGGAGACCCTCCTCAAAACCCTCCTCCACCCAGATCAAACACGGATTCCATGCCCTTCGACACGGCCAGGCCACCGATCAGCAGAATGCCCGCCACCTTCAGGATGTCGGTCTTGGTCCCGGGGGGAAGGGCGGATTTTTTCTGGATCGACAAGATCTGACCAGTGGTATAACCCCTGGGCTGTAAATTGTTGGCCTCGGCATCGAGTACGATCTCGAATGGGCTGTTGAACTTGACGATGCCTTCGACCTGGGTTCCGTCCACCAGTTCGAGAATGGCCCTGTCCCCGGTCTTGAGGTCCCAGATTGTTCCGATCACCTGATCGGACCCGAATGAGGGGTCAGGTCTGGAAAAACCGACAACCCCGAAGCCGCTGCAACCGGAAAGGAAAATCAACAGGGAAACCGACCAGAATAATTTGATAAGGGAAAACATTTTGGGCCTCCTTCGGCTTTGGGGATTGCCCAATGCACCGCAAGGAGCCAACCAAATGCGGGCCACGGTAAAAAAATTATAACTGATTGAAATTAAACATTATGCGACATTGTAAAATGTGAGGATCGAGTCGGGGCAAACCAAAATTGTATGAAAAAACGAACAGTCTTGATTTCTCTTTTATACTTCGAACAGGTGGTTGTCCGGCCTCAGTCCCGTTCGTCGGAAGTGAAGATCCTCTTGAGGGTTTCCAGGTCCCGCTCCCGTTCCTCCCTGGACTGCGCGCTCTTCAAAGTGGAAATGGACCGTCCCAGCACCTTCTTGATGAACTGCTGCAGGCTGCGGTCCACGGCGGCAGCCACCTCTTCCGACTGCTTCTTGCGCACGAAACCAACCTGCTTGTCCTTCAACTCCTCGAGATAGGCCTTGAATTCGGCCACGGTCGGCCGCAGGTCGATGTCGTCGAGCCACTGTTGGAAATCATTCAACTCTTCTTCGATGATTCGCTGGGCGTGGGGCATCTGGCCCATACGGGCAACGAGGTTACCCTGGATGATGTCGTTCAGATCGTCCAGCCCGAACATGAACACATTGTTTATCCTGCCCACGTCCGGATGGATGTCGCGCGGCACCGCGATGTCCAGCAGGAACAGGGGCTTGCCCTTGCGGCGGGGTACGGCGTCCTCGACCATTTCCGGCAGGATCACCGGCTCGGTGGCGCCGGTAGTCGAAAGGATGACGTCGGCTTCGGCCACAGCGTCGGTCAACTGGTCCCAGGGCCTGACGGAAATCCGTCCGCACTTGTCTTGTGGATCAGGGTCGGGAGCCAACAGGCCGCTGCTGTTTCTGTCGCCCTTGCCACCCTTGCTGCTGAAGCCGGCTTTCCGTTCAGCCCGCAGGGTCTCGGCCAGGGTTTCGGCGTTCTCCAGGCTGCGATTTACCACGACCAGATGTCCGATGTCGTGCTGCAGGAAATGCCGGGCGGCCAGGCCGCCGGTTTCGCCGGCGCCGACCAGGACGGCCCGGTGGTCGCAGAGCTTGTCGAAGAATTTCCGGGCCAGTTCCACCGCGGCGAAGGCCACGCTCACCGCGCCGTTTGAGATCCTGGTTTCGGAGCGCACCCGCTTGCCTGCGCGGAAGGCGCCCTGGAAGGCGCGCAACAGACCAGGGCCGGGTTCGTGATGGCCGCGGGCCAGGCGGTAGGCGTCCTTGAGTTGGGCGGAGATCTGGGGTTCGCCCAGCATCATGCTTTCAAGTCCGGCCGAAACGTTGAACAGATGTCTGACTGCGTCCAGGCCCTGCCGGACGTACGCGTGTGCGGAAAAGAAGAGATCCGCCTCGGCGCCGACCGCGGCCAGGCCTCGCCGCAAGAGCGCCTCCGCATCGGTGCCCTCGGTCACCTCGAGATAGATCTCGGTCCGGTTGCAGGTGGACACGGGTATCACCGCGATGCAGCCGGTCTCGCTGACGCTCGGGTCATGGTTCTCGTCGGCGTAGTGTCCCCCCAGGGCGTCCATGAGTTTGGTGGCGCGCTCCAGGTCGAGATGAGCCTTTTCGCGCACCTCGATCGGGGCGTTCTTGTGGTTGATGCTATACACATGCAGGGAGGTGGGACCGATCATCGACCATCCCCCTCGCCTTGCGCCAGGCGGTCGGCCGCCGAAGCCGGGAACCCGGACAGGGTGGAAATGGGCTCCGTGGACCGGAAATTGTGGAAGCTGGGGAAGAAATGGTGGACCAGCCCGATGGCTGCGATCACGGCGATAAAGGCCGCGACCGCCAAGATGTTCATGCGTTTTCCCCGCCAGCCGAGGAACCGGTTCCCCGCCAATCCCACCGTGTAGCCGAGCAGGATGATCCAGCTGATCATGATTTTCGGATCCCAGGGGCTGAGCATGTCGGCCATGTGGGAGTCCATGCGGTCGGCCAGATCGTACATCCACAGATGACCCAGGCACAATGAAGCGAACAGCAGAAGCACGCCTATCTTCACCGCGCCCACGCTCATGCGCTCCAGGGTTTCCAGGGAGGGCAGGCGGCGGAACAACAGGCCGAACTGGTGCTTCATCAGTTGCCGGTTCAGGATCAGGTATAGCACGGCGAACAGGAAACTCAGGCTCAAGGCGGTGTAGGCGAACAGGACCAGGATGGCGTGGCCGGCGAAGCCGGGATCGTCCAGGTAGGGACTGACCGCGGGCTCCGTGGTGCTGAAGGAGTTGCCCACTAAGATGAGAAGAAAAGCCATACCGGTCACCAGAAAGCCGGTGTTCTTGGCCTTGATCCTGATTTCGATCACCAGGTAGGTTGCCAGTATCGCCAGGGCCAGGACGCACAGGAATTCCAGCGGGGCGCCCATGGGCAGGCGGCCCAGAACGAAACCCTTGCCTACCGTGCAGATGATATGCAGGACAACGGCGGCCATGGCCAGGCGGGTGCAGAGCCGGCGGGCGGTGGGATGATCGGTATAGAAAAGCCAGAGGTAGGATCCCCAGACCGCCAGGTAGATCATGGGCATCAGGATCTTGAACACCGACATCAGGACGATCATCGCAAAGCCTCCGTTCGGGCGTGGCCGTGCTTGCCGGCCAAGTCCTTCAACACGTTTACAGCGACGGTTTCCGCTTCCTTCACGCAGGCGTTGACCGAGATGCCGTGGTAGGAACTCCCGGTCAAAAACAGCCCGCGATGCGCGGCGGCCGTGCGCTCGAGTTCCTTCAACCGGGCCAGATGTCCGGGGACGTACTGGGCGATGGCCTGGTCATGCCGGATCACCTTGACCAGGTCGGGGGCGCCCTTCAGGCCGAGCAACGGCCGCAATTCCGACATGATGACGGCGGTCATTTCGTCGCCGGTCTGCTCCATGAAGCCCGGATTGCCGGACCCGCCGGCCATACAGCGCAGGAGAATCCGGTCGTCCGGCGCCCGGCCGCCGAAGATGCTGCTGGTCCACAGAACGCCCAGTAACTCACGCTTCTCCCTGCTGGGCACCAGCATGCCGAAACCGTTCAGGTCGTGGGTCACCGCCTCGCGTTTGAAGCCCAGGGCGATCACGGCCATGGGCGCGAAGGGAATCGCCGCCAGATGGTCGGCGAAGACCGGATCGAGATGCCCCAGATGCGAGGCCGCGGCGTGGGCGGGGGCGGCCTCGACCACGGCGTCGAAGGGCCCTTCATCCCCGTCGGAGGTCGCGATACGCCATCCATCTACGGCGCGGTAGATCCGCCGCACATCGGTGTTCGTGCGGATCTCGGCCAATGGATCGGCACCCAGGTCGGCGACCACAGCGTCGATCAGGTCGGCCATCCCGCCGGTGAAGGAATGCAGGACACCCGAAGGTCCGGCGTCCGTCTTGCTTTTGCCGTCCTTCTTCCTCTGGCGGGCCAGTTTCAGCATGGCCTTGAACAGGCCCCCGTAGTCCTTTTCCAGTTCGACCATGCGGGGAAACGCCGCCGCCAGGCTGAGACGCTTCGCTTCACCCCCGAACACGCCCTTGACCATGGGGTCGAGCATGATGTCGGCGAAGGCCTGTCCCAGGCGTCGGGCGCCGAACTGGTCGATGGTTTCGTCGGTGGCCGGATCATCGGCGGCCCGTCCGAGATCCCGGCGGGGCGGAATGAAAAGTTCACCGGCCATGCGCAGCTTGGCGGCGATGGACAACATGCCGGACTGGAGGAAAGCCTTGGGGGAGGCCGGGATTTCCTGGATCCGGCCGTCGACCAGCAGGAAACGACGGGCGATGGCTTCGCTGCTGCGCTGGAGCTTGTCACGCAATCCCAGCCGGTCGACCAACCGCAGCGTGGCCGGTTCATTGTCCAGGAAACCGTTGGGTCCCCATTCCAGCTGCCAACCGTCCTGCCGGATGGTCTGCAGATTGCCTCCCGGTTCGCGGCCCTTCTCGAATACGGTGACCTGCACCTCGACGCCGCCGGCCCGGGCCAGATCGCGTAGATTCAGGGTGGTCGCCAACCCGGCGATACCGCCGGCGATGACCGCCACCGTGAAAGTATTGTCAGGCTTCGGGGCCAATTCTGCCCACCTCCACCGAAAAGGCCTCATCGATCAGATGATCGGCCAGGGAATCCAGCCAGATCTCATTGAGATTCAAAGCGGCGCCGCGCTGGAAATCCTCGATGCCCAGATTCAGAGCCTGGGCCTTCAGTTCGATATCAATATCCAGCAGCGTTTCGATGTGCTCGCAGGTGAAGCTGACCGGCTGCACCAGCAAATGGCGGGTACCGCTATTGGCGAGTCGGATCACTTCTTCGTCGATATGGGGGCCCAGCCAGGCGATGGGGCCGACCTTGCTCTGGAAACACAGCCGGGGTTTCGGCCCGCCGGCCACGCGATCGAGCCAAGCGGCGTTTTCCGCGGCGCCGAGGGCTTTCACCACCAATTCGTGTACGGCGTTGACCGTGGCCTGCGTTTTTTCGAGATAGGGATCACCCTTGCGGATGAAGGACTCGGGTAACGAGTGCGCCACATACAGGAGGGCGCATTCACCGGGGTCGACACCCTCATCAACCCGGCGGGTCAGCTGCGCGACGACGGGCCGGGCCAAAGCCTCGATGAAGCCCGGCAACAGGTGCCAGTCCGTCACCACATATACCGCAGCGTCGGGTACGATTTTTTCCAGAGCAGCCATGACGAACAGAATCGTGCTGCCATTGGTGGCTCCGGAGTACTGTGGATAGGTCGGCACGAGCAGGAATTGCCGGGCCCCGGCCCCCATGAGCTCGGCCACGGTCTCGCCGGGGAAGGGATGCCAGTATCGCATGGCCACGCCGGGCAGGGTCCCCCGTCCAGTTTCGCTGATCTTCTCCGCCAGATACTTCGCCTGTTTCCTGGTGGTGGGAAGCTGGGGCGTGGCTGAATCCTCGCTGATCAGGGCATACCGCCGCCGAGCTTCCGGCGCGCGCTTCCAGGCGATGAGCCGCCCGGCGATTCCCGCGATCAGCCGCGGCGCCGGAAAGATGAGCGGATCGGCGAACAAGTTGCGCAGGAACGGCTGCACCGCCTCCGGACGATCAGGACCGCCCATCCCGCAGAGGATCAGGCCGGTTGTCCGGGCCGGATCCAGGGCGGAGCGCGGGAATGTGTCGATCGCCATCATGGTTCGTTTCGACCTCGCCGTCTCACACGGTTCTCGAGAAGATGGGCTTGCCTTTGCCCTTGCCCAGGTATGTATCCAGGATCATGGCCACGTTGCGCACGAAGAAGCGTCCCTTGTCGGTGATCCGCACGCCGCCCTCGTCCATTTCGGCGAGTCCGTCCTCGATCAACGGCGGCAGGGCCTTCAGGCTCTCGCCCAGCAGTTCGTCGGCCGGCGCGCCGTACGCCTGTTCGGTCAGGGACCAGGGCAGTTCGAGGTTGCACATCAGGTGCAGGATGGCCAGACGCCGCAGCTTGTCGTCTTCGTTCAGTCTGTGACCCTTGACCACGGGCAGGCCGCCGGCGTCGATGCCGGCGGACCAGCCGTCGAAGTCGGCGTTGTTCTGCACGAAGCGATCACAGACGTCGCCGATACCGCTCATGCCGAAGGCCAGCATGTGGGGCGCGGGCCTGGTGGCGTAGCCCATGAAGTTCCGGTGCAGGACCCGGTCCTCCAGGGCCACCGAAAGTTCATCGTCCTTCTTGGCGAAGTGGTCGATGCCGATCCAGGAATAGTCTGCTGCCTGGAACATGTCGACGGACAGCTGGAAGAGCCGGAACTTCTCGTAACCGGTGAGCATGATCGTGGTGTCGACCTTCTCCTGGTTCGGCCGTACCCAGGGCACGTGGGCATAGCTGAAGCAGGCCACGCGGTCTGGCGCCAGGCCGATGATCTCCTTCAAGGTGTCTGCAAACGAGTCGAAGGTCTGGCCGGGCAGGCCGTACACCAGGTCCACGTTGACCCCCGCGAATCCTGCCTCGCGACAGCCCTGATAGACACTGAGGGTCTTCTCGCGGCTCTGGTTGCGCCCGATGGCCTTCTGGGTGCGCGTGTCGAAATCCTGGACGCCCAGGCTGATCCGGTTGAAACCGGACTGGCGCAGGAACAGCGCCTGTTCGGCAGTGGCGATGCGCGGGTCGATCTCCAGGGAAACCTCGGCTCCGTCGACGATGTCGAAGGCCGACCGGAACAGATTCAACGCCCGTGCGGTCTCTTCCTCGTTCAGGTAGTTGGGCGTGCCGCCGCCCCAGTGGATCTGCACGACCCGGCGGCCGGTGCCGATGATGGCGGTCACCCTTTCGAGTTCCTTTTCCACCCGGTCGAGATAGGTGTGGACCGCGCTCTTGTCACGGGTCACCAGCATGTTACAGCCGCAGTAGTGGCAGGCCTTGGCGCAGAAGGGCAGATGCAGATATATGGCCAGTTCATCTGCCGGTCGGCCGCTGAGCTCGGTCAGGGCCTCGCGGTACTCGCTTTGGCCGAACGCCTGGCCCCAGGCCGGCACGGTCGGGTAACTGGTGTACCGGGGACCGGGCTGGTTGTACTTCTCGACGAATGCGGCGGTAATGTGCAGGGCCATTCTATTGTCCTTTGCGGTAGCTCTGGACGGTTTCGACCAGGGTCGCGACGGCGGCAAGCGGGGTTTGGGGCAAGATGCCGTGGCCCAGGTTGAAGACGTGTCCGGGGGACGTCGCTCCCGCCCGGCATATTTCCAGGGCGCGGCGGCGGATCTCGTCTTCCGCACCGAACAGGGCCAGCGGATCCAGGTTGCCCTGCACCGCATAACCCTTCATCAGGGGCAGGCTCTTGGCCATGTCCATGGTCCAGTCCAGGCCCAGGGCCTCGACGTCCAGGGTTGTGACGAGGTCGAGGTAGGGCGCGCTTCCCTTCAGGAAATAGATGCGCGGGACTCCCAAGTTCTTCAGGCCGTCCATGATGCGTTTCACGCAGGGTAAAACCACCGCGGCGTAATCGGCCGGGTGCAGGATGCCGCCCCAGGTGTCGAAGAGCTGCACGGCGTCGACCCCGGCCTCGATCTGCATGGTGAGGTAGTCGAGGGTCTGGTCGGTCAACTTGGCCATCAACCTGTTCAGCAGCTCCGGCCGGCTGTACAGCATGGTCTTCAGGTGCCGGTAGTTCTTCGAACCGCCGCCTTCGATCAGATAGGTGGCCAACGTGAAGGGCGAGCCGGCAAACCCGATCAGCGGGGTTCCGTCGCCCAGGCCCTCTTTCATCAGCTTGATGGCTTCGGCGACGAAGCGGGTGCCATCCCGTGCGTCGTAGGTTCGCAGGGAGTCGATGTCCTTTGCGGTTCGCAGGGGTTTTTCCAGCTTGGGTCCGCCCTGGGAGAAGTCGAAGGGTGCGCCCATGGGCTCGAGCGGCGTGAGGATGTCGCTGAACATGATCGCGGCGTCGAAACCGAAGCGGCGGATGGGCTGAAGCGTGACCTCGCAGGCAGCTTCGGGTGTATGGCACAGCTCGGTGAATGAAAGCCTGGACCGGATTTCCTGGTACTCGGGCAGGTAGCGGCCTGCTTGGCGCATGACCCAGATAGCAGTGCGGTCACAGGGTTCGCCCCGCAGGTTCTTCAGGAAGATACTGTCTTTCAGGTCCGACATATCAGGGTCAACTCCAGGATTGGAAGGTCTCGGCAACCGCGTTCACGGTGGTGTCGATATCGGTGTCGGTGTGGGCGGCGCTTACGAAGCCGACCTCCCAGCCCGACGGCGCCAGATAGACGCCGCGGTCGATGAGACCGCGGTGCAGCCGTCCATAGATTTCCATCTTGGTGCCGTCGACGGCGGCGAAGCTGCGTGGGGCCTCCGGCTGGAATACGGTCCAAAAAAGTGAACCCTGGCGAACCACCGTCGCAGTCAAGTCATTACCCGCCGCGGCCTTCTCCAGGCCGGCCTGCAACCGGGCGCCCTTGCGCTCGAGATCCTCGTAGAAACCTGGGCGGCCGGTCTTGGCCAGGGTCGCCAGACCCGCGGCCATGGCCACAGGGTTGCCGCTCAGGGTGCCGGCCTGGTAGACCGTGCCGCCGGGCGAGATGTGATCCATGATCTCACGGCCGGCGGCGTACGCCCCGACCGGGAAGCCGCCGCCGATGATCTTGCCGTAAGTTCCCATGTCCGGCGTGATGCCCAGGATCGGCGCGGCGCCGGACGGCCCCACGCGGAACCCGGTGATGACCTCGTCGAAGATCAAAAGGGCGCCGTGTTCGGTGGTCAGGTCGCGGCATTTCCCCAGGAATTCCGGGCGTTGAATCAACAGACCCGCATTGGCAGGGAAGGGCTCGATGATCAAGGCGGCCACCTTGTCGCCGTGTTTTCTGAAAAAGGCTTCGAGCGCTTCTTCGTCGTCCAGGGGTAAAACGGCCGTGGAGTCGGTGAAGCCCTTGGGTACGCCGCCGCTGCTGGGGGCGCCGAAAGTGGCCAGGCCGCTGCCGGCCTCGACCAGCAGGCTGTCGGTGTGGCCGTGGTAACAGCCCGCGAACTTGACGATCACGTCGCGGCCCGTGAAACCGCGTGCCAGGCGGATGGCACTCATCACCGCTTCGGTTCCCGAACTGACGAAGCGCACCTGGTCGAAGTGGGGCAAGCGGTCCAGGAAGGCCTCGGCCAGCAGGACCTCGCGGCGGCTGGGCGCGCCGAAGCTGGCGCCTTCATGCATGGCTTCGATCGCCGCGGCCTCCACGTCGGAATCGGCGTGGCCCAGGATCAACGGACCCCAGCTCAGACACCAGTCGATGTATTGCTTGCCGTCCTCATCGGTGAAGCGGCAGCCGGCGGCCTGCCGGAACATCACCGGATCGCCGGGCACCGATTTGAAGGCACGCACGGGGCTGTTCACGCCGCCGGGCAGGACATTTTTAGCCCTTTCCCACCAACTGCTGTTGCTCATGCTAGATCCATCCCTTGGTCAGCGCCTCGCGCCCGTGGTAGGTGATG
>CBDUYZ010000042.1:0-13445 GCA_965371575.1 uncultured bacterium | reverse complement strand
TCAAGAGATGGGAACTTTTGTCTATGAGTCGCTAGATGACTTTAGCGCAAATGGGCATGCGAGTCAATAGTATTTGTGCAAAAAATGACTGGACCCCGGAAAACCCTATTCCAGGGACGCCATCTGGCTGAAATCGGCAAATCTGGCGAATAAGCCCTGGATTTCCCTCAGGAACCCGTGCCGAACCCGGCGCAGGACATCATCCTCCACGTTGACCCGCACAGTATCGAAAAAAGCGTCGATGGCCGGTCCCAGGCCCGAAAAAACAGCGAAAACGCGGGCATAATCCCCAGCGGCCTCGGCACGAGCCAGGCGCGGCGCGGCGGCCGTGACCTGGTCCCGCAACTCCCGTTCGGCCGGCTCGGTCAGACCGCCGAAGTCCTCGCCGGCAGCGCCCAGCCCTCCGGCCAGCCATCGTTCCAGGCAGTTGTCCAGCTCACGGATCGCCAGAACATCGCCCTTGAGGATGTTGCGACAACGCTTGAAGCCGGTGGCCAGCAGTTGGAAATCCTCCCGCTCCCGGTAACCGGCCAAGGCCCGAGTCCAGTCCAGGGCGTCCAGGGGATCGCGCCAGCGCACCGGTAGTACAGCCCTGACCGCCGCGGGATTGCAAGCCAGGTTTTCGGTAAAGTGCCCCGCCATGCGGGTCCGCACGAAATCATGGATTTCGTCCAGAACCCCGGGAACATCCTTCCGGTCGCTGAAGTTCGCCAACGGTCCCATGGCCTCGGCCAGGGCGGTCTCCAGGTTGACCCGCGCGCCCAGATCCACCAGGATCCTCAGGATGGCCAGAACGTGTCGGCGCAAGGCGTAGGGGTCCTTGGCCCCGGTGGGGGCGAATCCCGCCAGCCAGCAGCCGGCAATGTTGTCCAGGCGGTCGGCGACCGACAGAACGCAGCTGATCCGGTCACCGGGCAGTTCCCCGGTCGCTGACCTCGGGAAGTAATGTCTCTCAATGGCCTGGCAGACATCCGCCTGCTCTCCCGCCAGAGCTGCGTACCGGGATCCGATATACCCCTCCAGCTTGGTGAATTCCTTGCCGTCCCGGATCATCTCGCTGACCAGATCGTTCTTGCATATTTCCGCGGCCCGCGTCAGTGCCGTGGGGACTTCCTGCCCGTCCCCCATACCGTTGTCCCAGAGCCAGGCGGCCAAGGCTGCCAGGCGGCGGGATTTGTCTCCGACCGAACCGAAGCCCTCCAACCAGGTGACGGCGGCCAGCATCCCCCGGAATTCGTCGGGGGATTTCTTCTGGTCGAAGGTCCAGTAGAAAAGTGCGTCGGCCAGCCGGGCGTTCAGCACTCGTTCATTGCCCCGGATCACATTGTCCAGGTGGTCGGTTCCACCGTCCCGGACGGCCGCGAATCTCGGCATCAGCCCTGTGGCTGTTGCCGAGCCTACGGAAAAATATCGTTGGTGGGCCTTCAGCGCGGTGGTGATGACTTCGGACGGCAGGGCGAAATAATCCTCGCTGTAGGAGCCAAGAAACGCGGTGGGGAATTCGCAGAGGAAGACCACCTCGTTCAACAGGTCCTCATCCTCGATGAGGCGCGCGTCGTGGTGGTAGGACGCCAGTTCACTGACAAGGCCGGTCCGGATCAGGTTCCTGCGCTCCTCATGGTCGACAACGACCCCAGCCTCGCGCATGCTGGCCAGATAACGGCCGGGAGCGGTGATTTCGACGAGGCGACCCTGGGCGAGGGTCCGGTGGCCGCTGGACGTCCGGCCGGCGGCAAGGTAGGACACCCGCAAGGGCACCACCTCGTCCCCCAGCAGGGACACCAGCCATTGCAGGGGGCGGGGATACTCCAGGTCATTGTCCCCCCACCGCATCACCTTCCTGAAGGGGACCTCCATGATGATTCGCGGCAGGATTTCGGCCAGCACCTCGCCCGCAGGTCGGCCGGTTTCCGTCTTGCGGGCCAGCAGGAACTCTCCCCGCTGATCGGTGCCGCGCCGGCACGAGGCAAGATCGATTCCCGCCTTGCGGGCGAAACCTTCGCCGGCCGGGGTCGGATTCCCGTCGGCGTCGAAGGCCACGGACACGGGCGGCCCCTTGATCTCCACCTCGCGGTCGGGCTGCCGGACGCTCAGGCGATCTATCAACAGGGCCATCCGACGGGGCGTCGCCACGACACGGATGCCCTCGGCGGACAGATACGCCGCCGCCAGGCCTTCTTCGGTGAGGCGGCGCAATTCCGCCATGGCCTCGGGAATAAAGCGGGCGGGAATTTCCTCGCTCCCGATTTCCAGCAGGAACGGCAGGAAGGATGTGGCGGACATCCGGTTGTCTAGCTGGCTCATTCGGCCTGTCGCTCCTTTAGGAGGGGGAAGCCCAGGTCTTCCCGGCTCTGGACGTAGCCGCGGGCGGCGGCACGGGCGAGATTTCTCACCCGGGCGATGAAACCGGTGCGCTCGGTCACCGAGATGGCCCCACGGGCCTCCAGAACGTTGAAGATGTGGCTGCACTTGATGACTGCGTCATAGCCGGGATAGACGAGACCGGCTTCCAGCAGCACCCGGGCTTCGGCTTCCTTCTCGTCGAACTGCCGGCGGTACATGGCCACATCCGCATGCTGGAAATTGAAGGCGGAATATTCCCTTTCGAACTGCCCCATCACCTCGTCCCAGGTCAGACCGCCCCCCCAGAGGATGTCCTTCACATGATCCACTTCCTGGATGAACATGCACAGGCGCAGCAGGCCGTAGGTGAGTTCCACCGACACCGGTTTGCAACGCACCCCGCCCACCTGCTGGAAGTAGGTGAACTGGGACACCTCCATCCCGTCCAGCCAGACCTCCCAACCCAGGCCGGCGGCGCCCAGGGTGGGCGATTCCCAATCATCCTCCACGAAGCGGATATCATGCTCGGCGGTGTTGATCCCGATCGAACGCAATGATTCCAGATACAGTTCCTGGCTTTGGGCGGGATTGGGCTTGAGAACCACCTGATACTGCAGGAACTGGTGGACCCGATTGGGATTTTCGAGGTACCGGCCGTCCTTCGGCCTTTTGCTCGGCTCGACATAGGCCACCCGCCACGGTTCCGGGCCGAGGGCCCTCAGGAAGGTGCTGGGATTGAAGGTGCCCGCGCCGACTTCGCTGTTGTAGGGTTGCACCACCACACAGCCATAGTCGCTCCAGAACTTCTGGAGCTTGGCGATCATCTGCTGATATTCCATCATCCTGTGTCGTCCCTTCCCGCCCGCAGCAGATCCAGGGCCGCGGGCAGACGATAACCCGGCAGGTGATAGCCCAGGAACCTGTGCAGCAGGGTTCCCAATTCGCGGCGCAGAGGCCGGGCCAAGGCCGGGCCTTCGCCCCCGGCGCCGTCCAGATCGATGCCGGTCCGGGCCATGTCCCGCAGATGGCCCAACGCCTCATCCCCCAGGGGATGGCCGCTGTTCACGCCAGCTGAGCCAGCGCAGACGCCGCAGACAATACCCCCTTCGGCCGGGCTGAAGCGCAGGGAGGAAAGTTCCAGCTCCGCCCGGTCCCGGCCGCAGGCGGCGCAGGCCGACAACTCGGGAGCCATGCCGTGCCGTGCCAGCAATTCCCATTCGAAAGCAAAAAAGAGCAGGGCCGGCCTACTGCAGAACCGGGACGATAACATCCTCACGAAACGTCCGCAAACGGCAAACAATTCTCCCGCGGTTCCGACCTCTCCGCCGACGGAACCACCACCTCCCAGGGGACGGCACCGATCCATGAGTTCCAGGGCGCCCAGGAGATACGCCGACCTTTCCAGGCTCGCGCCATCTGCCATGGGGTCCAGATCCACCTCACCACCCCGCAGGAACTGGAGTTCCCGCCGGGGATTCAGGCTGAATTCGACGGTCACCAGGCGCCCGGGTTCGATCAGGGGCCGCAAGCGGGACCGCGGACCCCGGGCGGACTTGGCGATCACCTTTACATAGCCGTGGCTCCTGGTCAGCAGGGAAACCACGGCGCTGGTCTCACCGCAAGGCCAGGCCCGCAGGACCAGGGCCTCGGTGCAGGTCACGGGACGGGACATGACCCCCATGGTCAGGCTCCGTGGCCGAGGCTCAGCATGAGTGTGGCCAGACCCAGATAGATGACCATGCTTACGATGTCGTTGGCCGTCGTGATGAACGGCCCGGTGGCGACGGCGGGGTCGATACCGAACCGGTGCAGCATCAGGGGGATCCCCGCACCGGCCATGGCGGCGAAAAGAACCACCATCAGCATGGCCAGACTCAGCACCAAGGAGAGGTTGACATTACTGCTGACCAGCCAGGAAATGAGATAGATGAACACAGCCACGGCCACTCCGGTCATGACAGCCGTGCTCAGTTCGCGCCGCAGGTGACGACCGACGTGGTAGAAATCCACCTCGCCGGTGGCCAGCCCCCGCACAACCACCGAAGATGTCTGAATACCGATATTTCCCGCGGTAGCCATGATCATCGGGATGTAGAACGTCAGGGCTACCATGGATTCTATGCTCTTCTCATAGTGGGACATGACCAGGACGGCACCGAGTTGGCCGAGCAACGCCCCCAGCAGCCAGGGCAGTCGTGACCGCGCCACCCGCAGGCTCGACTGCTCCCCGAACTCCTCCTTGCTCACGCCGGCCAGAAGAGAGATATCCTCGGTGGCCTCCTCCGCCATGACGTCCAGCACGTCGTCGGCGGTGATGCGGCCCACCATCTTCATGCGATGATCGACCACCGGCAGCGAAATCAGATCGTGGGTCCGGAAGAAGCTGGCCACTTCTTCCTGGTCGAGATCCACCTCCACGTACAGGGGATCCATCTCCATCACTTCCTTGATGGGAGTACCTGGATCGATGATCAGCAGACGGATCAACGGCAGCCGGCCGACCAGATGCCCCCGTCTGTCCAGCACATGGATGAAATGGGTCTCCGCGAGATCGTCCTCATCCAGTTCACGCAGGGCCGATACCGCATCGCCGGCGGTTTGATTCTCGGCGCAGGACGCGAATTCCTTGCCCATGAGGCCGCCGGCGGTTTCCGGCGGATACTGCAGCAGCTCCGCGACCTCGCTGCGCTCGGTCTCCTCCATGGCCGCGAGCACCTCTGCCGCCTGCGCGGTGTCCAGTTCGCCTATCACGTCCGCGGCATCGTCGGAAGGCATCTCCTCGATGATGTCCGCGATCTCGTCGATGTCCAGCAGGGTGAACAGGGTGCTCAGACTGCGGTTGTCGATCTCGCTGAGGACCTCGGCCAGAGGATCGGCCGGCAGCATCTGCAGGATGCGGGCCGTGTTCTCGACGTTCATGGGGCGCAGGATCTCGGAAAGGTCGCCGGGGCTCAGCCCCATGGCCAGATCCCGCAAGGATGCGGAGTCGTCCCTGGCCAGCAACTGGCCGAATTTCAATTCCAGCGCATGGCGTTCGGCATCCAGGTTCGTGGGGTCCAGAACCATCTCGTCCGTCTTTTCCAGGTTCGGGCTGTCTGGAATCCTGTCGGTCACTGTTCCAGGTCCTTTCCTGACATGCCGCCAGGCGGGTCCGTTACCGCCGCGGCTCCGAGTTGCCCGGCGTGGCGCCCTACCAGGCGGGCCTGTGCGGGCGTCATGATGGAGCCACCGGATACGATGAGCTTGATCGCCTCCTCCACGGGTATACCCAATTCCACCAGTTCCTCCCGCGGCACCAGGAGCATGAAGCCGGAAGTCGGGTTCGGGGCGGTGGGCAAAAAGATGTTGACCAGCTCTTGCGCGGCCTCATCCCGCGTCACGAACCCGATGGAATACAGACCCTGCCGGGGGTAGGCGAAAAGAACCACCTTCTGGAAGGCCGTGCGGCGATCCCGCAGAAATACCTCGGCTATCTGTTTGATCGCTGAAAAAACGCTCTTCACCACGGGAATCTGTTCGAAGAACCGTTCCAATACCCGGAAGAAGGCAATGCCGATCAGGTTGCGGGTAAACAGGCCGACCAGGGTGATCAGCAGCACGAAAACAACCACACCGAAAAAGGTCAGCAGGAATTCGGGATACGATTCGGTGACCGCGGGAATCCGCTGCAGCCAGGGCCGCATCGTCGCACTGATCATCACGTAGAACCGCCAGAGGATCCAGGAGGTGATGACCAGCGGCGTGATGGAAAGCAGTCCGGTCAGAAAATGTCTTTGCAGAAATTTATACACAGAGCCCATCCCCGCTGAAAATGTCAGGCGTCCCGCAAAGGTGCCTCATTCCTCATCCCTCCGGTGAAATCCGGACATGGGCGCAGCGGACTTCAGCAGCACCCGCAGGATCCTCTGATCGGCCACGTCCTCCACCAGGATCACGAAATCCGCCACCTCGATCCGGTCGCCCTTTTCGGGCACGTTTCCCGCGGCCTCGTAGACCAGACCCCCCAGGGTTTCGCTGGTCTCGATACCCTCGGCGGCGCCGAAGGTGACTCCCAACATCTCCTCGAGATCCTCGAGATTGATCTTCGGGTCCAGTCTCACGGTTGATTCATCCACCCAGGCAAGCAGTTTCTCTTCGGAATCGAATTCGTCCTCTATCTCACCCACGATCTCCTCTATAACATCCTCGAGGGTCACCAGTCCGGCGGTCCCTCCGTATTCGTCGATCACCACAGCCATGTGTATGCGCTTGGCCCGAAATTCGTCGAGCACCTCGTCGATCTTCTTGCTTTCCGGAATATAATAGGCCGGCCGCACCAGGTTTTTCAGACTGAATTCCCCGCCGGCGAAACCTTCTTCCCGGAAGAGCTTCAGCAGGTCCTTCGAATAGAGAATGCCCACCACCCTGTCGACGCTGCCCGCGTACACGGGCACCCGCGAGTGGCCGCTGGCGATGACCGCCGCCATGGTTCCGGCCAGGTCCGAATCCCCGTCCAGGGCCAACATGTCGATGCGTGGAATCATGATCTCCCGCACTGCCGTGTCATGAAAGGCAAAGATGCTGTGGATCATCTCCCTTTCATCCTCGTCCAGGGTGGCGTGCTGTCCGTCCTCGGTAATAAGGCTCCGGATCTCCCCGGCCGACAGGTGGGGCTGCATCTCGGCCGTCCACAGGGTGTCGTCCAGTTTATCCATGACCAGCAGCATCAGGCTGGTCCAGGGCCGCAACAGCCAGTTCAGGGGATAGACCAGCGTGCCGATGATCCGGGCGTAGGTCAACGCGGTGCCGACGGCCAGCATCTTGAAGACCAGACCCCCCAGGCTCCAGCCCAGCAGGGCGGTCGCCGCGAACATGAGGTGGAACGCGGGATCCAGGGTGCCGGTCCACAGATGGGACAGGAAATTCCCCCAGGCGAAACCGCCCACCAGGGTGAGGATCAGGTACAGGGTCCCGATGGTCACCTGGAATCGACGGTCGTTCTCCAGGAAGTCCCGCAGGATAGGTCCCAGGGTTTCGGTGTCCAGCAGCCCGTTGTGGAACAGACCACTGACCCGATAGTGGGCGGTCATCAGTCCACCCATGAGCATGGCGCCCAGCCAGGAGGCGGCCGCCAACAGGATGATTCCAGTGGTTCCAGCCAATCCGGTTCCCGTGCCTTCCATCAACGAGTCAACTCCTTTCATGAAGAGGGTGGGGCAGGCCTCCGACAGCAAGGATCTCCTCCTCGACCGCCTGCATGGCCTCCGTCTCCCCTTCGTCCCTGTGATCCCACCCCAGGATGTGCAGAATTCCGTGGACCAGCAGCATGGGAATCTCGTGTTCCAGGGACCACCCCTTCTCGCGACACCTGTCGACGACGAACCCGGGGGCCAGGACAACCTCCCCCACCGCCTGCGCGGCACCATTCTCCCGGGCGCAGGAGAGCTTGTCCAGCCACAGATTGGTGAAGGTATGACCCTGACCGCGGACCAGGTCGGGCTTGCCGATCCCCGTGTCCTGGAGATAGGAAAAGGAAAGGACGTCGGTCACCCCCGTCACCTTCCTGAAGTCCTCGTTCAAACCGGCCATCGTCTCGTCGTCCACCAGCACCACATCGACCACCCAGTCCGGCCGGCCGAGAGGCTCCGCCAGACCGGTAAGTCGCGTCCGGGGTCCTGCCGCGAACCAGGCGCCGACTGGGACCGGGCGGGTCCGTCGCTCCACCAACCGCAGAATCACAGCCCGCCCTTCCGTTCGCCTCGGCGTTCGGGAATCTTTTCGCCGTCCCGATCCTTCTGACTGGGATAGACAATACGCGCGTGGTGGATACCGGTCAGCAAGGGGATGAAGGCCTCCCGGATGCCCGCCAGGTCACTGAGGGTCAGTCCGGATTCGTCCATTTCCCCACTGAGCATACGCTTGTCGATGATTTGCTTGGTGACTTCCCTGATCCGGCTCGGGGTGGGCTTGGCCAGGGCCCGGGTGGCCGCCTCCAGCGCGTCGGCCAGCATCAGGATTCCTGTTTCACGCGAGCGGGGTTTGGGTCCGGGGTAGCGGAAATCGTCCACCTTAACCGTCTCGTTGCCTTCACTCTCCAGGGCCTTGTGGTAGAAATACTCCATCACCAAGGTACCGTGGTGTTCCGGAATGAAATCGATCACCATCTGAGGCAGTCGCCATTTCCGACCCAATTCGATCCCGTCCTTGACGTGGGCCGAAATAACCAGGGCACTCATGCTCGGACTCAATTCGTCGTGCTTGTTGAGTTCGGGCCTCTGGTTCTCCACGTAGTACTCGGGCTTCTCCATCTTGCCGATGTCGTGAAACAAGGCCCCCACCCTGGTCAACAAGGCGTTGGCATCGATGGCCCGGGCGGCATGTTCGGCCAGTTGCCCCACGACCTGGCTGTGGTGATACGTCCCCTGGGCTTCGAGCGCCATCCGTTTCAGGAGGGGGTGGTTCAGATCCGAGAGTTCGAGCAGGGTCAGATCGGAGCATACGCCCACCAGTGGCTCGATGACCGGCAGCAGGAAGAGGCCGAACGCCACCAGCAGCACCGGCGTGAACAGACCCACCAGATAGATGTGGCCGCTCCCTCCTTCCTGGCCGAAGGAATCCGGGCCCAGGAGAAAGACCAGGGTCACCGACAGGAAGGTCAGCAACAGGATGGCTTGATAGAACTGGCTGCGCTTATGGATCCGCCGGACGGACACCACGGTTACCATGCCCAGGATGTACCAGGTGAAGATGCTGCCAGGCCCGATCCCCGGCAGGAAGGCCAGCAGCGTCACCCCCAGCAGCGTCGTGGTGTAACCCACCCGATCCCTGAACAGCACGGTGGTGAACAGGGAGAGCAGGATCACCGGCACCGCCATGGGGCCCAGGGCCGGACGGCCCAGGGCGAACGAGGCGCCGGCCAGATAGACGGCCACGACCACGGTCAGGGCGAACAGGAACCGCAGACTGCGCAGTCGGTCCGGGAAATGTATGAGAGCCAGCCAGCCGAACAGGGCCAGGGCCACCGCCACCAGCAGACCTCTGACGATGAAGCGCGACACACGCCCGGGTCCATCGTCGCCCCCACCCCGGTCCAGCAGGAGGCCCCGTAACCGCTCCAGGAACAGGGCCTGCTGCTCGGTGACCCGTACCCCCCGGTCGACGATGCGCTCGTTACGCAGGAATTCCTTGGCCGTCGGCACCGATTCCCTGGCCGCATCCTGCCGTCTGCGGGTCTCCGCGGCATCGTAAATTAGATTGGGTGAAATGAACGGCCGCATCACGCTGGCTGCACGACTGGCCTCCTGGGAATTCATCCCCACGGCAACCAGTTCGGCGGACAGCCTCCTCTCCAGGCTGGCCGGTACGGTGATCTTGTCCAGATCGTGAAGGGTTTCGGCCTGCGAGGTCAGAATTACGATCCGATCGTATTTTCCGACCGGCAGCATGTCGCCCACTCCTTCCCGCATGACACGGGACCAGGCCAGTTCGAGCCGGCCGACCAGGGAGTCGGGTTCCTCGGTGGCGAGCAGGAGGGGAATCTCGTCCGGACGGTCCGTGGGATACTGGAGGGCCAGCAGCCCTATTTTCTCTTCCACCCCGGCGGAGGTGTCGGCAATGACTTCGGCCAAGGCGTCGAGCAGGAGTTCCATCCTGACGTCACTGATTCGGCCTGGTCCCTGCTCGCTCTTGCGCAGGACCGGGGGTTCGACCACCACCCGCTCGAGCCTCTGCATCTGTACATCGCGGTCCAGCAGGGGAGCATCGAAGAAGAAGGGTGCCCGGATTTCCGTTTCCGCGATCTGGCCGACCTCGGGGAAATCCATCGACAACCGGGGGACCGGGAGGAATAAAACCAGATGCAGGATCAGCAACGCCATGCCCAGGCCGAAAGTCCAGGTCAGTGGACGAGACACCCCCACTGCTTCCGCAATTCCGGCGGACTTGCCAGAGGGTTTTCCGGCGGTCCTACCGGCGGTTCGTCCCTCATGGGAGGAACCGTCGGGGGCCATCCATTCCCGCAAGCGCATCCACCACTTGACCATGATCCTTCCTTCCGTCCTGTTCAACCCCCGGTCGTGGGCACGCCCGCTGCCTCGAAGGCGTCCACGATCCTGCGGACCAGCGGATGCCGCACGACATCCCGACCGTCCAATTCCACGAACGCCACCCCATCGGTATCCCGGAGTATGTCCCGCACCAGGATGAGTCCGGATTGACGTTTGTCCTGAAGATCAACCTGGGTGACATCACCCGTAACTACCGCCTTGGACTGGACGCCCAAGCGGGTCAGGAACATCTTCATCTGCCCCAGGGTGGTGTTCTGGGCCTCGTCCAGAATCACAAAGGCATTGTTCAGGGTGCGCCCGCGCATATATGCCAGTGGTGAAGCCTCGATGATCCCGCTGGACATGTAATGGGCGATCTTCGAGGCCCCGACAATGTCCGACAGGGCATCGAACAGGGGGCGCAGGTAGGGATTGATCTTCTCCTGGAGATCTCCCGGCAGGAAACCCAGCTGCTCCCCGGCTTCGACCGCGGGTCGGACCAAGACGATGCGCTCTACCAGCTGCCTCTTCAGGTAATCTATGGCCATGACCACGGCCAGGAAGGTCTTGCCGGTTCCGGCCGGGCCCACCGAGAACACCACGTCGTGATCGTGCACGGCCTTGACATAGGTCTGCTGTCCGACGGTCTTCACCCGCACGGCCTGCCGACTGCCGCTGGCGAAAAGCAGGGGATCCACGTCCTGGGGGATGTCCTGTGCTGATTCCCGCTTGCCTGCCCGCTGCTCCCACAGATAACGCAGGGTCACGCTGTCCACGAACTGTCCTTGCCGCACCCGGCCCACGAGGTCCTCCAGGACTTCATGGACCATATCCAACCGCTCCCGGGGACCGCGCATCACCAACCGGTCTTTGCGCACGGTCAGCGTACCGCCGAATTTCTCCTCGAGAAACCGGAGGTTGGCGTCGCGCGCGCCCAGCAAACCGAGCTGGTCGACACCCTCGATATCCATGGTCGCCTCGACCACGGCTTCGAAGTCGTCGTCACGCTTGTGCTTGCTCATGAACCTTCCTTCGGCGCAGCGGGTGACCTCGGTATGATCTGCAGATGCAGCTCCTCGAGTTGGGCCTCGCTGATGGGCCCCGGACTATTGTCCAGCAGGCCTGCTGCGAGGGTCGTCTTGGGAAAGGCGATCACTTCCCGCAGGGACGGACTGCCGGTCAGCAGCATGACGATCCGGTCCAAGCCCAGCGCGATGCCCCCGTGAGGAGGCGCGCCATACCCGAGGGCCTCCAGGAAGAAACCGAACTTGGCCAGATATTCCTCCTCGGACATGCCGACAATGCGGAAAACGCGTTCTTGCAGTTCTCGCTGATGGATCCGGATGCTGCCGGATCCCAGTTCCACTCCGTTGCAGACCAGGTCGTACAGTTGGGCGCGGCCGGCCCCGGGGTCGTCATCCAATCCATCCACGTCCTCGGGACGAGGCTGGGTGAACATGTGGTGGCAGGCATCCCACCCGCCTTGGCTGTTACTTTCGAAGAGGGGGAAATTCCGGACCCAGACCGGGGACCAACTGTTCTCGGGTATCCACCCCGCCCGGGCGGCCAGTTCCACACGCAAGGCGCCGAGAGCCTTGCTGACCATGCCGGTTTCCCCGGCCACGAAGAGGAGGAGATCCCCTGCCTGACAACCGGTGAGTTCGGTCAGCTTCCCCTGGAAATCCTCGGCGAGAAACTTGGCGATGCCCGTTTCCAGGCCTTTGGCCGTCACCTTGGCGCGGGCCAGTCCGAAGGCTCCCTTCTTCTTGACCAACTCCTCCATTTCATCGACCTGTTTGCGGCTCCAATCCGCCAGGCCGTGGGCATTCAGGCAACGCACGGTGCCGCCCTCGGCCAGGGCCTTTTCGAACACCCCAAACCCACAATCCGGCACCAGGTCATCGACATTGTAGATGGGACAGCCGAACCTGAGGTCGGGCTTGTCCGAACCGTACATGTTCATGGCGTCGTCGTAGGAGATGCGCGGGAAGGGCGTCGGCAGATCGATCCCGACAGATTCAGCGAAGATCGCGGCCATCATCTGTTCCACCACATCGAAGATATCGTTTTCCGCCACGAAGCTCATCTCCAGATCGATCTGCGTGTGCTCCGGTTGGCGGTCCGACCGCAGGTCCTCGTCACGCAGACAGCGGGCCAACTGGAAGTAGCGGTCCACGCCGCTGGCCATGAGGATCTGCTTGTAGAGTTGGGGGGATTGGGGCAGGGCGTAGAATTGTCCGGGGTGGATCCGGCTCGGCACCACGTAATCCCTGGCCCCTTCGGGGGTGGTCTTGATCAGCATGGGCGTTTCGACTTCGAGGAAATCCCGGCCGGACAGGAAACGCCGAGCGGCCTGGGCGGCCAGATGCCTGACCCGCAGGTTTTCCGCCATTACCGGATGCCGCAGGTGGATATACCGGTACTTCAGCCGCAACTCCTCCGTGGCGTTCTCGGCTTGGTCGAGTTGAAAAGGCAGGGGAGCGCAAATGTTCAGGATCTCTACTCGGCGAGCCACAACCTCGATGGCCCCGGTGGCCTTGTTCGGATTTACCATGTCCGCGGGCCGGGGGCGCACCACGCCGGTGATCCCCAAGACCGATTCGAGCTTGAATCCCTTGGCGATCTCCAGGGGCTCGCCGTCCTCGAAAACCACCTGCACGATGCCGTAGCGGTCCCGCAGATCGACGAACACGACTCCGCCCAGGTCCCTTATCCTGCCGGCCCAGCCGGCCAATCTGACTTCCGAACCGACGAGGTTCTCCATCACTTCGCCGCAGCGGTGGGTTCTCATGCTTCCATAGCCAGATGTCATGCTGTTTTGATTCACCCTTCCAGGACCTCCCGCACGGCGGCCAGGAGTTGTGTCCGGGCCACCGACTCCTGTTCACCCGTCTCGAGATTCTTCAGTTGCAGATTGTCGTTGCGGATTTCATCCTCTCCAACCGTCAACAGAAAGCGGGCCCGACGTAGATTGGCCGACTTGGCCTGGGCCTTGAGCGATCGATCCGACGTATCAACCTCTACCCGACAGTAACCCCGGATGATATCCGCGCTCACGAAACCGTAGCGCTGGGCGTC
>CBDUYZ010000041.1:0-13509 GCA_965371575.1 uncultured bacterium | reverse complement strand
TTCCCGCAGGGCTGCTTCCGACTCACGAGAGGCGACAAGCAACCTGATCGTCAGATGATCCGCTTTCGCCTGCAGCCTGACGTCGATCTGCCCGAGGTGCTCCGCCTCAAATTTGAAGGTGACGAGTTGGCTCCCGTTCCGTTCCGAATAATTCGCGGCGATTTCCGCGCTCAACCGGGACCGGAACTCCGCTGGAATTCCGCCGGACACGGTCAAATCGGGGATTATCCCGTTACCAGGACCCGCCTCTCCGGCAATCTGCAACATGCCGGACAACCCACCCCAGGGCGGGAAGGCTCCCGCCGAATCCAGGGCCCTGCCCGACCAGGAAAGCCGACCATTCTCCGTGGCCTGTTCGCCTGGCTCGGTGCCCTGCGCCTGGTTCGTAGGGCCGTTCGTTTCGGACCTGGTGGTGACGGGATCATCATCCATGTGCCCCGGATCGACCTGTTCCCTCCGTGGGTCATCTCGGACGGCCGATCTTTCGGTGCCAGAATCGGCCCTCCGGGATTCAGCAAGTTTGCCGGCCAGAAGGCGCGAAAACAGGAAGCCCTGGGCAGCGTCTCCCTTGCCCCGCGGAGAGAAAATTTCGTCCGTCGGCAAATGCTGACCGCTGGTCACCGCAGACCGGGCCGGAAGGTCTGCCCGGCCTCCGCCCCCGGTTGTACTCAACATGGTGCTCATCCACCACCTCCCCCGAGGCTCAATTCCGTGCTGATCCTGGCTGCCAGTCCGGTATCCATGTTGGACAGGATTCTGGCTGCCTCCCGTTCCTTCATGCGCACCATGATGTCGAGGATGATATCCATGTCCAGGGCGCTGAGGATCGGGGCGGCCTGCGAGGATTTCATGTTTTCGTACATTTTGGCCAGGCGGCCGGCTGAACGCTCACGTTCCTCACTCAGAACTCTCTGTTGGGCTTCAATTTCCATAACCATCACCGATAGCTCCTTACGGCCCTCTTCCATGACCTGTTCCTGGACCGCCATGGCCTGGCGCAGGGTCATCAACTCTTCTTTTTCCAGCCTGATCATGTCCCGCTCGGCATCCAGACCTTTCATGACCAGTTCGGCGTCGATGGCGTTGGCCGCGATATCGTCCTGTTGGCCGTCGTTGAGATTACCTCCCAACTGGCTGCTCAGTATGGCCAGGCTTCCGAAAATGAGAAAAAAGGTCACCACCGATATGATCAAAACGCTTTTCATGTCAGTACCCTTCGATTCGTAACGCCGGAGTCCCGTTCACCCCGACATGAATTCAACCCGCAACCGCGATGCCAGAGTCAGGACCCTGTAGCCAAAACCAACAGATCATCCATCTTATTCAAAGAAGCCAACTTGGGGGACTCCTTGAATCCGGACTCTCAACTTACCGGGCACGGCACGGCAAAAAGTTCCCGTCACCGGGAATCATTGGTCGCCCTGTGCCGAAAAGCACGAATTTGACCGATTTCATCCATTTTCTTTCTTTCCTTTTGATCTTTTCCGATCCGCCAGTTTTCCTCCTGCCGCTCCTTGAGTCGGGAAAGGACCTCGAGATCGCGCCAGGACCTCGTCAACCGGGACCGGTAGCGATCCAGATCCCTTACCGATGTTTGCAACTGATTGTCCAGATCCTCATGCAGGTGATACAGATGATCCAACCAGGAGGCTCCATCGATGAGATTCCGCGCGTTGAGTGTCAGCCCTTCCTCCCGGACCATGGTCCGAGCGTGCAGGTCGATGTTTTCGTCGAGCTCCACGATCTGCCGGGACAAGCTCGCCACCTGTCGGTCGGCGCGGGCCACCGCGAGGGAATGTTCGTCGACTACCCCCTGCCGGTGCTTCCACACCTTCTCCAGCCGGAATTTGAAGTCACTCATCACACAACCCCCGTCAGTTGCCGCAGGCCGGACATGGCCTCAGTGGCCGGGTGGCCCTCGGACACGCCTTGCCTGAGAAACGCCTCGATTTCGGCCTCGCAAGCCAGCGCCTGGTCCAAAGTCCTGTCGGAACCAGCCACGTAGGCGCCGATATTGATGAGGTCCCGGTTATCCTCCAGGGCCTTGAGCCAGACCATTAGCCGTGCGCCGGCCTCGATATCATCCGGCCCGACAACGTCATTACGCAGTCTGCTGACACTTCCCAGGACATCCACTGCGGGGTAGTGATTCCGTCGCGCCAGGTCACGGCTGAGCATTATATGTCCGTCCAGGATCGACCTCATGGCGTCGCCGATGGGGTCCTGGAGGTCATCGCCTTCGATCAGGACGGAAAAGAACGCGGTCATGGAGTTGATGTCCGACCATCCCGCCCGCTCACACAAACGTGGCAGCGCGGCGAAGACGGACGGTGGGTAACCCTTGGTGGTGGGCGGTTCACCGGCCGCCAGGCCGATTTCACGCAAAGCCATGGCATAGCGGGTGGCCGAGTCCATCATGAACAGGACCGACTGGTTGTTCTCACGGAATGATTCGGCAATCGTCATCGCCGTATCAGCTCCTTTGGCGCGCAAGACAGCGCTTTCATCCGAAGTGACAACCACCACCACACTCCGGGCCAGACCCTCGGGCCCGAGATCCCTCTCCAGGAACTCCCTGACCTCGCGTCCGCGTTCCCCTATCAAGGCCAGGACATTTACCTGGGATTCGGCGTTCCGGGCCAACATGCCCAGCAGAATTGATTTCCCCACCCCGCTGCCGGAAAAGATTCCCATCCTCTGTCCGCGTACGGTGGTGATCATACTGTCGATGGAGCGGACTCCGGTTCCTAGAATTTCGGTGGACCGCTTCCTCTGCAAGGGCGCCGGAGGAGTTCCGCCGAGGGGCTTGCGCGCCAGGCCGGCAAGTGAAGGACCGCCGTCCAGGGGCCGGCCGAGACCGTCGATCACGCGGCCGAGAAGCAATGGCCCGACGGGAGCCGTCATCTTCCGGGACACCAGATCAACACGGCGCCCGGTAGCCACACCCCGAGTGTGCTGATAAGGCATCACCAGGAGGGTGTCGTCACGGAAACCGATGACTTCGCTGAGAACGCAGGGTTCATGCCGTCCCGCATTGATGCGACACAGGGAACCGACGGGAGCAGCCAGACCTTCGACCTCTATGACCATACCGACAAGATTCCTGACACGGCCCACGGGCCTGATGGTGTCCGTCTTGCGGATTACCTCGTTCAAATCAGTCCAGGCCGGGATCATCACTTTCTCCATGGCTTGACGACGCCAGGACGCCGTTGGCGGACAGGACTTCCTCGACGATCTCCGCCAAGGCATTCATCTGGCAGGAGAGAGTCGCGTCCCATTCCCGCACTCCTGCGCGGATCCGGCAGCCGCCCTTCTCCACGCGACGGTCCGGGACGACTGTTCCGATGCGGAGCCGGGTCATCAAATCCGTGTTGCCCTTCAATTGATTCACATCATCGGGATGAAGAATTATGGTGAGCGGACTTGCGTCCCGCACCTTGAACAGGGCGGTCTCCAGGGTGCGGGTCAGGAAGTCCGGGTCCACTTCCACGGTGTCCCGTATGATCTTGCCGGCCAGGGCGAGGGCCAGGCCGGCGGCCTCGGCTGCGACCTCTTGCCTTTCCAGGACCAGCCCTGCGGAAAATTCCCGACTCCAGTTGCAGATTCTTTCGGTGGACTCGCGCCGCACCTCAGCCAGTTCCGCTTGATGGCCCCGGCAGAGTTCCTCTTTCCGGCTTTCGAATTCGGCCAGGAGCATTTCCCGGGATCTGTCCAGCAATTGGTCCTTTTCCGTCTGGTTCATGAGATCCCACAGCGAATTGCGGGACGTCATGGTGTAGTCCTTTTCGAATCTGGAATTTTCCATCGCCGGCCCCTCCCCTGGCTGCATGGCGCAGGAGGTCGACGATTCGAACGAAAGGAGAGGATTCCCGCCCGGCTGGTTGCCTGGCGGATTATCGTCAAAAGGATCAGGGCACCATTTCTGCATCTTTGCTGCCCTTTCCGATGTTGATGGTGCCGTTTTCCTCCAGGTTGCGGATCACTTCCACGATCCGTTTCTGAGCGTCCTCCACTTCGGTCAAACGCACAGGTCCCATGTAGTCCATATCCTCCAGGATGCCCTGGCCGGCCCGCTTGGACATGTTGCCGAAAACCTTGTCGCGGATCTCGTCGGTGGCGCCCTTGAGGGCCAGGGTCAACTCCTTGCCGCCGATTTCCTTGAGGATCTCCTGGATGTGTGGGTCTTCGAGCAGAACGATGTCCTCGAACACGAACATGAGGTTGTTGACCTCATTGGCGATCTCATCGTCGATTTCCCGCATTTCATCCAGGATCTCCTGCCATACGTCGCGGTCCACCTCATTGAGTATGTCGGCCACCTGTTTACGCCCACCGTATTTGGCCTCCCTGGCTGACAACTCCCCCTGGAGCTGTCCGGCCAGAACTTTTTCAACGGCCATGATCGTCTCGTTGTTGGGCGCCTCCAGCACGGCAATGCGATGGGCGATGTCTCCCTGCATATCGACCGGCATCAGGGCCAGGATCGGACCACTGGCCCGCGGATCCATGTGGGCCAGAACCACCGCAGAGGTCTGGGGATGTTCGTTGCGCAGGTAGTTGGCGATGGTCAGCGGATCCACATCCTTCAGATGCTCGAAACTCTTTATCTCGCTGTAGCTGGTGACGCGGCTGAGCAGCGAGGTCGCCCGCCGGGAGCCAAATCCCGCTTCCAGTAGCTGCTTGGCCATTTCCTCTCCTCCGGTGGCGATGCCGGAGATCTGGCCGCTTCTGGAAATGAAGTCATTGAGTGTCGTCTTCTTCTCGTTGACACCCACCGGGCCCATGCCGGCAATGGAGTGAGTCAGTTCCTCCACCATTTTTTCGGGAAGCTTGGACAGGATCTTGCCGCCCACGTCGGGACCGAGGGTCATCAGGAAGACAGCAGCCTTACGTACGGTGTTATCGTTCAATGAAGTCTCCCACCGTTTCCTCTGGCGCGTCGTCGAGGTCCATTTCGTGGATCCAGGATTGCACCACGTCGGCTACCCGGTCCGGGTTATCGGCCGCGTAATCCTTGATGTCGTTGATGACCTGATCATCCATGTCTGGAATGCCTTCGAAGGGCTCAGTATCCCCGGGGTCCCCGGCAGACGTAATCCGGCTGGGCACCCGCGGGGTTTCCCTGGCCAACAACCCGTCCACACCCTTGCGGAGGCTCAGCAGCACGATACCGAACATCAAGACCAGGAAGGCCTTTCCCCCGTATTGGGTCACAAACCGCATCCAGTTCGGGGCGAAAGGGCCGGGCTCGGAAATCTCCGGCTGGTGGAACTGCATGTTGACGATCTCTATCTGATCACCCCGCACCACGTCGAGTCCCACCGCCGTCTGCACGATGCGCCGCAGTTGGGCCACCTCGACCTCGGTCAGCGGGAGGTACAGTGGCGCGTCACCGTCCTGGGTCGCTTCGTAGTTTCCATCCACGAACACCGCCACGGAGAGCCGCTTGACGCCGCCAGTTTCCCCGACGATGTGTTCCACGGTCCGATTTATCTCGTAATTGGTGGTGCTGTTCTCGTCGCTGCCGCCGGTCTCAGGGTTGGTGGCTTCGTTCCTGACTTCGCTGCGCACCACGGTGTTCCGGGGATCGTAAACCTCCCGTTCCCGGTCGATCCTCTCGAAATTCAACGTGGCATCCACCTGGACGACGGATCGGCCCGGGCCCAGAACGCGGTCGAGCATGTCGCTGGCCTTCTGTGCGAGGTAGCCCTCCACTTCCTTGCGCAGGGCCAATTGGCTCTCTGTCCGTCCGGCGTCCCCGTCCTTGATCTCCGTCGACAGAACCTTGCCGTACTGATCGATGACCGTGACCTGGTCCGCAGCAAGATTTTCCACGCTGCCCGCCACCAGGCTCTGTATGCCAGCGATCCGCTTCTCCTGCAGCCGCGCGCCCCGCCCGATCTTAAGCACGACGCTGGCTGTGGCTGAGGCGTTCAGCTTCTTGAAGATCGAGGGTTTTGGCAGCACGAGATGGACCCGCGCTGACTGGATTCCTTGCAGTGACTCAATGGTTTTGGTCAGTTCGCCTTCCAGGGCACGCTTGAAATTGACGTTCTGCAGGAAGTCCGTGAGGCCGTACTGCTTGCCGTCGAAGATCTCGAAGCCTACCGTTCCGCTGGAGGGAACACCCTTCCCCGCCAGCTCCACCCGCAGACGGTGGACGGATTTTTGGGGCACCAGAATGGTCGCACCGCCATTGGTCAGCTCGGCGCTGACGTTCTGTTTAGCCAATTCTTCGAGGGCCACTGAAGCATCCTCAGGACTGAGATTCGTGAACAGAACAGCCGTCTCGTCCTTTTGCAGCCAAAGGGAGAACACCGCGATGCTGATCACGCTGGCGGTGGCCACCACCCCTAGCAAGACCCTCTGGTTGAAGGATAGTCCCCCAAAGCGGGTCTTGATGTTGTCCGTCGCGTTCCTGAATCCGTCCACTGACTTACCTCATATCCTGGGTTCCGGACACAGCTACACCTGCATGCGCATGATTTCCTGATAGGATTCCAGCAATTTGTTCCTGATCTCCAGTAGCAACTCGAAGGCCAGTTGGGATTCCTTGGCCGCGATCATGACGTCGTGGACCTCAGCAACCTCTCCGGTGACCATCTGCTCGACCATGTTTTCCCGCCGGGTCTGGAGGTCCCCTACCTCTGCCACGGCATTCTTCAGCTGTTCGGCGAAGGAGGCCCGTGGATCCTGAATATTTTTCACACCGCCATAAGCGGCGCGAGGGTCGATCGAGCCCAGTGATTTGATACTGCCGATGCCCATGTCATTTCCTCGTTTCAATCAAGAGGCCGCAATGCCCGGACCTTGGTTCAGATCTTGAGGGCGTCGTTGAACATGTCTTTTGCCGTCTGGACGGCGCTCACGTTGGCTTCGTAGGCCCTGCTGGCCGTGATCATGTCCACCATCTCGGTGATCGGATTGACGTTGGGCATCAGGACATAACCCTGCTCGTCGGCGTCCGGGTGCCCTGGGTCGTAGACCACCCTGAATTCCGAGGAATCAAAAGACACGGCCACATTGCTGGTGACCCCGCCCCCGGCCAGGACCGTGGACCGGACGCTCTCGCCCAGATGCGTGGGATGAGTGCGGGCCAGACGATTTTCCATCGCATACCCCATGTTCACGGCATGATTTTTAAGCTTGTCTCCAAGGACCTGTTCGAAAATGGCCCGTTGCCGGCGGTATGGGGTGCCGTCGGCCGTGCGGGTAGTTTCCGCGTTCGCAAGATTTCGGGCCACCACATCCATCTTGGTGCGCTGACCCCGCAGGCCGGAGGCACTGATCTTGATGGCGCTGAACAATCCGTCACTCATGTTCCGTCTCCCTGTTTACCGGATCTGACCCTTTATTGCACCACGCAGCACGTTGTAGCGCATGCTCAGTAGCCTGGTAGCCATGCGGTAGCTGAGATCGTTGGTCGCCAGGGTCGTCATCTCGTTATCGATGTCGACGTTGTTTACCCCGTTGTCGAAATCCTGGACCGCAGCCACGATTTCATCCCGGGCCGAACCGAGGTCCTGAGCGCCGATGGGCAGGTGATTCCGGTGAGTCCGGTATCCCCGGAGTCGCATCTGCTCGTGGCTCAGCATCTCCTCGAATTTCAGACGCTGGGCCTGATAACCGGGGGTTTCCACGTTGCTGATGTTCTGGGCTGTGACCTGATGCCGCCGCCCGTAGACATCGATCGCCTTTTTCAGGACCGCCAGGTGCTCTTGGTCGAATAATCCCGTCTTGATCATCGGTTCATCCCGGGATCTCCATTCCCATGTCGGAATAGAGATTCAATTTGTTGCGCAGCGTGCGGACGCTGATGCCCAACTCGTGGGCGGCCTGCGTCCGGTTACCGCGGGTGTTGGCCAACTTCCGGAGTATCAATTCCCGTTCCATGTCCTTGATGGTCATGTCCGACGTAAGACCGCCGGGCGTGTAGGTGGCGTCGATCTCGTCGGACAACCCGAGAATTTCCTCGTCCAGGCTGCCTGAAGTCGAGAGAATGACCGCCCTTTCGATGACGTTCTGCAACTGCCGTACGTTCCCCGGCCAGTCCATGGCAATCAGGCAGCGCATGGCCCCTTCGGTCAACTCCATGAGGGGTTTTTTGTTCTCCGCACAGAAATTCTGGCAAAAATGGAGGGCCAGCAGGGGAATGTCGTCCTTGCGCATCCTGAGTGGCACGATCTGCAGGGGAATGACATTCAGGCGGAAAAACAGATCCTGGCGGAAATTGCGGGTCTTGATCTCTTCGCGGAGATTGCGGTTGGTCGTCGCGATGACCCGGGCATCCGCCCGGGTGGCGGAACGGGCCCCCAGGCGCATGAATTCCCGTTCCTGCAGGACCCGCAGCAGTTTGGCCTGCATGACGAAGGGAATTTCACTGATCTCGTCCAGGAGCAGGGTGCCGCCGTCGGCCAGTTCGAATTTTCCTTTGCGCGCTTGCACAGCACCGGTGAAGGCCCCCCGTTCGTACCCGAAGAGTTCCGCTTCGAGCAGGGTTTCGGGTATGGCGGCGCAGTTGATGCGTATGAATGGGCCGTCCTTGCGCCAACCGGACTCGTGAATGGACCTGGCCACGACTTCCTTGCCGGTACCGCTTTCGCCCTGCAACAGGACCGTGCCCTGCGAATCGGCGATCATACGGATCTTTTCCCGGAGCTGCTCCATGGCCGGATTTTTGCCCAGCAGGCCGTGTTTCCGGGCTCGGTCCACCAAGTTGGCGCGCAGGTTCGTGTTTTCCCGGTTTAGCTGGCGCATCCTCAAGGCCTGCTCCAGCACATGATCCAGCTGGTCCAGTCCGAACGGCTTGCAGATGTAGTCCTCAGCCCCGTTCCGGGTGGTCTTGACAGCCTGCTCCACTGTGGCGAAAGCCGTCATCAGGATAACACAGGGGTAGTAGTCCAACTGTTCCCGGATGTCACGGAGCAGTTCCATGCCCCCGCCGCCGGGCATCTGGATATCCGACAGGACGAGGTCGAGCCTCTCCTCACGCAAAATGGCAAGGGCTTCGGTCCCATTGGCTGCTGTATGCACGCGATAACGGTCCGCCAGGGAGGATTTCAGGAAATCCCGCATCGAGCGTTCGCCATCCACCACCAGTATGCTCGGTTTATCAGACATCATGTCCCTTTCCTCCGGGCGGGGTCGTCACCCGCCACAGCGGACTCGCCCTCAAATGGCCTCCGCCACCTCCAACAGAACCCGGGTACCCCGGCCTTCTTCGCTTTCCAGGCTCCAGTCCAGCCCGTACATGTCCATCAGTGTCTCCACCCTGGTCAGGCCCACTCCATGGTGGTCCTCCTTGGTGGTGATGAACGGTTTGGACGCCTGGGCGACCAGTTCGGCATCCATCCCGCAGCCGCTATCCTGGATTTCCAGGAAGACGCGACCCTCGGGAAGCGTCACACCGTTGATTTCCACCTTCACGCGCGGCGAACCCGGGCAGGTGTACGCCTGTGTCCGGGTGACGCCGCACGGGAGTCAGGTCCCCCACAGAGCGGAATATCTCCTCCATCCGCTCGACCTCCAGCAGGATCTTGCGAGCCCACAAGCCAGCCTCGCCCGTGGCGGCTTCCCGGTCTGCAATGAGACTGGCATACCCCTTGATTCCACACAGGGTGTTGCTGGTCTTGTGCAGATACCCCACCAGAAGTCGCCGGTCCGGGCGATGCTCGAAATCATTTGTCCGGTCAGCCTGCCCGGGCATTTCATGCGTCATGGTTACCGACATCACACCACCCTTGTCTGTTCTATGAGGATGAGATCGTTTTTTTCCTCGCAGATGAGGATTTCCTCTATCACTTTCGTGACTTCCTGGATGGCCTCGTGCAACCTCCGCCGGCTTGCGGCGGACCAGTGCTGACGGCCTTTTTCCCATTCCACTTTGGTGCGATGCTCGGTCAGTTCCAGACGCCCGATCAGATCAAGACATTCTTTCTTCTGCTCCAGGATCCTACGCACGCTGGCCAGGGAACCTCCCCTGCCCACGGTCTCCCCCTGATCCCGTGACAGCTCCAGGACCCTGGTGTAGAGCTGACGTTCTTCTTCATACAGATTCAGAAGCCGGTCGAGCAGGTCGCCTTCACTGCGAGTGGACTCAGGGGTTGACGTAGGCCACAGCGCCATGGGGCTCCCCCTCCCTTCCCAGCCGACTCAGTCGCCCGGCGATTTCGGCCATCGCACAGGCGTGTTCCCGCCACAGGCCGGGTTTGTCGGCCTCGCAGACCGTGCTGTACTTCAGCGCGGCCTGCTTGAAATCCCGTTCCAGAAAATCCATCCCGGCCAACTGGTAATGTCCCCAGAGTTCCAACTGTGCCACCGATGAAGCGGCCAAGCGCGCGTAGAGACTGGCCGCCAGTTCCCTTTTTCCCAGCAGAAAGAGAAGATCCGGAGTTCCGGTCAGTACCCAGGCTTGCTGACCGTAATCCAGATGCCCCCAATCATTCTGAATCAACAGGAGTAGTTTTAGATTTGTTAGACAGGCCAGGTTCTGATGAAGTCGGCTCTGTGCGTAGGCCAGCCAGAACAACATCTGGACCGGCATTTCTTCCTGGCGACGCTCTACCTGGTCAGCCAGGGATCCCAGTTCCTCGTCCTCATCGTTCAGGACAAGGCGGCGCAAGGAGAGAACGATATTCAATTCCTGTGGGTTCAGGTCCGCTGATCTTGGCTCGCCGAAAGGGAATTCCCAGCCGGAACCCGGGCCCATATCAGCCTCCAGGGCCGTGACCCGGTCGTGGAAGTCCGTGGTCAAGGTTCCGGAATCCTCCGCGGATTCGCCCGCGGCGTGGGCAATCCGTATTCCACCCACAGCGCCGGCCAGGATGGCCACGAGCATCGGCAGTTGTCCAAATTTTAGGCGCATGGCGAAAATTTCCGGGTTGAGGAACGCTGACCAATTCTGGCTAAAAGGGGCAAGGGGCATGCCTTTTACGGGACTGAACGATGAATTGAGGGATAGGCGGAAAAGCCCGGGACAGGGGCTTGAAGAAAGATTTTATAAAGCGTTTAAAAACAGGCTATTGCGCGACATCTCCAGAATAATGGATAGAGAGGACATGTGACCATGAACGGGTGTGAGGCGCAGCACTGCCCCGGGCAAAACCCTGGTAATCACTCCTGCATGGTCAGTTTGTGGTCAGACACGGGGAACCTGCCACCGGATAAGGGGAGGCCGGTCTGATCACCTGCAGATCAGCCTTCAGCGTGGTCCGTTTTCAGATCAGCGTCCCCGGCGTTGCTTTGCTCGTAGATCCTCAGCTTTTCCCGGAGGGTCTGGCGGCTGATGCCAAGCAGGCGGGCGGCCTTGGACTTGTTGTTCTCGGTCATATCCAGCGTGTACAGGATCTGGAGTTTCTCCACCTCGGACAGTGGCATCAATCCCGTGGCCTGACCCAGGACCTGATGCCGGGACGGGCCCCGCGGATTTCGGCCAGCCAGAATGTGGGGCGGGAAATAGCTTTCCGCCAGCTTGGTGGGCTCTTCGAGGAGGACGATCCGCTTCAGAATGTTCTTCAGTTCCCTGACGTTGCCGGGCCAGGGGTATTTCTGGAGAGTCTCAAGCAACTGAGCGTCGACCGGTTCGGTGTTCAAGCCGAGTTTGCCATTGAATTCCCGCAGGAAACCATTGATCAGGATCTCCATATCCTGGGGACGTTCCCGCAGCGGAGGCACTTCGATTTCCACCACCTGGAGCCGGTAATAGAGATCGTTGCGGAAAGTGCCGTCGATGATGGCTTCGCTCAGACGCCGGTTGGTGGCGGCTACGATGCGGGCCTCCACGTTCAGATCGTCCTTGCCGCCGACCCTGCGGAAGCGACGGTTTTCAAGGACGCGCAGAAGGCGGCTCTGCAGCAGGACGCCCATCTCCCCTATTTCGTCCAGGAAGATTGTGCCGCCGCCGGCCAGTTCGAACAGGCCTTCCTTACGCCCCTTGGCGTCGGTGAAGGCACCCTTCTCGTAGCCGAACAGCTCACTTTCCAGCAAGGTTTCAGGAATGGCTGCGCAGTTTATTTCCATGAAGCGGTCCGAATGTCCCAGACTTACCTCATGCACCGCCCGAGCCACGATTTCCTTGCCTGAACCTGATTCTCCCTGGATGAGGATGGACGTTTCGTTGCCGCTACGGCTGGCGCCGATCTTCTCCAGGACCCTGGCGACCATGTCCAGGCCGGGACAAGCCTTGAGCATGCCCATGTACTGGCCATCGAGATCGGGAGACGGATCCGCTGGCGCCGACTTGTCCACGCCGCCGGGTGCCACCTTCTCGACCTTGGTTTCCCGCGGCTCGGCTGTCGCGCGCAAGGCTGCCCTCACCTGCTTCTTGATGGCGCTGAGTTTGAAGGGCTTCGGAATGAAATCGTAGGCGCCCGACCGCATCGCGCTGACAGCAGTATCCACGTCCCCGTAGGCGGTCATCATGATGACCGGCGTCGAGTTGCCCTGGTTACGCAGGGCCTTCAGGATTTCCAGACCGCTGACCCCCGGCAGGCGCAGATCGGTGACCACAAGGTCGAACATCGTACCATGACAGCGCGCCAGCGCCTCTTCACCGGACTCGGCGATTTCCGTGTCATAACCCTCGGCCATGAGGGCCTCCCGCAGCGAGGAACGTATGGCGGCTTCATCATCTACGATCAGGATCCTGGGCTTCATGTCTTCTCCTCGAGTTGTCCCTGCTCTGCCGCGAGACGCTCCGGTACACAGGGCAGCAGGACACGGAAAAAAGTATGATCGTTTTCGCGGCCGGCCCTGATTTGTCCGTCATGGGCCGTCACTATCTTGTGGCAAATGGCAAGTCCGAGCCCGGTCCCCGAGCTCTTGGTCGTGTAGAACGGGCGGAAGATCCGCGCCAGGTCTCCTTCCTTGAAACCGGGGCCGTCATCCCGGACCTCGATGATGACGCCGACCCTCTCACGGCGGGTGCCGTGGACGGGATCGTTCAGTTCCAGACAATCGCTGCCGGTGATCCGCAACTGGACGCGGCCGCCCTCCGGGGCGGCGTCCACTCCGTTGATCAACAGGTTCAGCAGGACCTGTTTGATCTGACCTCCGTCCACTGCGATTTCCAAGTCGCGATCCTCGCATCCAGCGTCCCGGCACATCTGTTCCAGGGTCACCGCCTTGGCCCTCGCCCTGGCTTGTACGAGAGTTATTGTGTCGCGACCCAGGTCATCGATAGAAACCGGCGCCCGGGCGGGCTCGTATGGCCGCACGAAATTGAGCATCCGGGTGATGGTGGCGTTGATGCGGTCCACTTCTGCGGTAATTACTTCGATGTAGCGGGACCGCTTGTCGTCGGATGGAACCTGGCCGGCCAGCAGCTCGGCCTGAGCGCTGAGTCCCATCAGGGGGTTGCGGATCTCGTGGGCGAGCGTGGCGGACATCTCGACCAAGCCCTCGAGCTGCTCGGACCGCAACCGTTCGGCCTCGAGCTTCCGAGTCTCGCGGAGGTCCTCGGCGACGACAACCAGCCAGGTCTGGTCGGGGCTGCTGCCAGGCATGCGT
>CBDUYZ010000040.1:0-13704 GCA_965371575.1 uncultured bacterium | reverse complement strand
GCTGGTACTATCTGCGTTTCATGGATCCGCACAATACCGAGGCGGCCTGGGATCCAGAGCTGGAGAAATTCTGGGGGCCGGTGGATCTTTATCTGGGCGGCACCGAGCATGCGGTACTGCATCTGCTGTACGCCCGGTTCTGGCACAAGGTGCTGTATGATCTGGGCCTCGTCTCGACCGTCGAACCGTTCCAGAAGCTGCGCAACCAGGGCATGATACTGGGTGAAAACGGCGACAAGATGAGTAAGAGCCGCGGCAACGTGGTCAATCCCGACGACGTGATCGACGCCCAGGGCGCCGACAGCCTGCGGCTGTACCTGATGTTCCTGGGACCGCTGGAGCGGGACAAGCCCTGGAACACCCATGGTATCGAAGGAGTGCGCCGGTTCCTGGATCGTTCCTGGCGGCTGTTCATCGATGACGAAGAGAATCTGGACGCGCGGGTTCAGGACATCGAGCCCCAGAAGGACTCCCTGCAGGTCCTGCACAAGACGATCGACGCTGTCACCAGGATGACCGAGGACCTGCGTTTCAACACGGCCATCAGCCAGATGATGGTCTTCGTCAACGAGATGACCCAACTCCAGACGCGGCCCCGCGCCGTACTCGAGCAATTCGTGCTGCTGCTGGGTCCCTACGCGCCCCACCTGGCCGAGGAACTGTGGTCTCGCCTGGGTCACCCCGACACCATGACCTACGAGGCCTGGCCAGTGGCCGATCCCGCCTACCTGGTGCAGGACATGATCACCGTCGTGGTGCAGGTGAACGGCAAGGTGCGCGATCAGCTGGAAGTACCGGCGGACGCGTCCGAGGAGGACGTGAAGGAGGCCGCGCTGGGCGGCAAAAAGGTTGCCCAGTGGACCGAGGGCAAGCAAATCGTCAAGGTCATCTACGTGCCCGGTAAACTGGTGAGCGTGGTGGTGAAATAGGCCCGGTCAGTTCATCTGCAACAGACGGCGAGCCTGAACCTTGAGCCGGTAGGGGATGCCCCTGCGCCAGTGCAGGATCTTCTTCAATTCGTCCACGACTTCCAGGCCGGCGGCATAGCCCCGGTCGCGGCAGGCTTCGCCGGCGCTGAAATCAGCCCAATGGAACTCGGTAACGGCAGGCCGGATGACGAAGTCGGCCTGGGCGCAGTCGAACTGGTTCAACCGCTGGCGGGCGATGGTGTTGCTGCGCAGGATCATGTCCAGGCCCGTGGAGAAGGAAGTTTCCTCGTAGGCGGGGATGTCCACGGCGATCACGAAGTTGGCCCCCAGATCCCGGCATGCTTCCACCGGGACCCGGAAGGGTCCGCCGCCGTCGCAGATCATCCTGCCGTCGGTGGTGACCGGGGGAAAGACCGATGGAATGGCGCTGCTGGCGTAGATGCCGTCGACCACCGGTCCGGTCGTATAGACGACCTTTTCGCCGGAAATCAGGTCCAGCGCCACCGCGGCCAACGGAATGGTCAATTCCTCGAAGCCCACCGGCCCAAACAGCTTGGCCAGCGGTCCCCGCAACTTGCTCTCATCCTGTTGGTAGGCCTGGGTCACCGTCTTGACGGCAATCAACTTGCGCTGCATGAAGTCAAAGATGCCGGACAGGCGGCTCTGGGGATCCGTGGCCTCGTCCTCGTCGCGGGGGACGAAGGGGGCCCAATAGGAGGCGAAATCCTCGTTGCTTACGTAGGCTTCCAGACGTCGCCAGACCTTGACCGGATCGGGATCCTGGGCGTAGAGCCCGCCCACGATGGCGCCCATACTTGTGCCGACAACCAAATGTGGCCGGATGCCGGCCTCTTCGAGGGCCTGCAGGACACCGGCGTGCGCGAAGCCCCGTGCGCCGCCGCTGCCGAGGGCCAGTCCGATGGTCTGAGATCCGGACATGATTACCATTTCCTTACAATCGGCTGCGGAACAATTTCTCCGAGGAAAAAATAGCATCCGTCCGTCTGGAAGGATACATGAAGATGTCCCGCAACAGCCTGCCGGCCCGCCAGAATACGACACGAACCGGAGGGAATGTTTCGCTTATCCGATTTTTTTGATATAATCAGGTATTAGACGGTCGATTTCAACGATTTCAGCCCGGGGAAAGATGCCCATGTCCCGAAAATCCCCACTTCCGTGGTCATTCTGTTTCATCCTGTTGATTGCCCTGGTCTGGTGTCCTCATCAGGGGCAGGATGCCCAATCGGTCATGTCCCCTCGGCTTCAGGAGGCCCTCGACGGTGAAGGTCCCTGGGTTGTCTGGGTATATTTCCGGGACAAGGGTCTGTCCGGCGGCGCCCTGGAGAGTGCTCTGAACGCCGCGGAGACTGATCTCTCACCCCGGGCCGCACGGCGCAGGGCCAAGGTATCTCTGCGGGACGGACGCCTGGTCGACGAGGCGGATCTGGCGGTCCATCCGGATTACCTTGTGCGGGCCCGGTCAACGGGCGCGGCGTATCGGCAGACCAGCCGCTGGCTGAACGCCGCCAGTTACAAGGTCACCCGCGCCCAGGCCGAACGGCTGTCCCGGCTGGAGTGCGTGGCCGGTATGGATCTGGTGAACCGGACGCGCCGGGCGGCGATTCCCACGCCGGTCGGTGACCCTGTGCCCGTGGTCCCGCGCCCGGGGATCGGCAAGAGCTCCGCTTCAGGCACCGTGGATTACGGCGCCAATCTCGACGCCATGATCCAGGTCGATGTCCCACCCCTCCACGACGCCGGTCTGTCCGGCGAGGGGGTGCTGATCGGCATGCTCGACACGGGATTTCGCACGACTCACGAGGCTCTGCAGGGCATCCCGGTTCTGGGGACGTGGGATTTCATCAATAATGCCTCCGATGTCGATACAACTCCCCTCGGATCCCGCAACCACGGGACCATGACCCTGTCCACGGTGGCCGGCAACATGCCCGGCAGCCTGGTGGGTCCGGCGTACGGCGCTTCGGTCGTGCTGGCCAAGACCGAGGATATTTCCCAGGAAGTTCCCATCGAAGAGGATTTCTGGGTGGCGGGCCTGGAGTGGATCGAGTCCTTCGGTGCGGATATCGCCTCATCCTCGCTGAGCTATTTCGATTGGTATGATTTTTCGGATTTGGACGGCAACACCGCCGTGACGACCATCGTCGCCGACCTGGCCGTGGGCAGGGGCGTGGTAGTCGTCAACTCGGCAGGCAATTCGCGCACGACGACCGGCACCATCGGGGCCCCCGCCGACGGGGACAGCGTCCTGACGGTGGGTGCGGTGGACATCAACGGAACCGTCACCTACTTCTCCTCCCCGGGCCCCACCTTCGACGGACGGATCAAACCCGAGGTCGCCGCCCTGGGACTGGCCAATACCGTGGCTGATCCCAACAACGACCACGCCTACCTGACCGCCTCCGGGACCTCGTTCAGTTGCCCGCTGGCAGCCGGGGTTGTCGCTTTGATGCTGGAGCGTGTTCCGCAGTTGACGCCCATGCAGGTCATCGAGGCCTTGCAGCAGACCGCAAGCCAGGCCGCGACCCCCGATAACGACATGGGATGGGGTATCGTCAAGGCTTACGCGGCTGCCACCTGGTTCGGCCCTGTAATTGATCATCAGTCCCTGCCGAGCACCGAGGACATCGCCGGTCCCTTTGCGGTCACCGCGGTCATCACCGACCGGGTGGGCGTGGATCCGGCGAATATTTGGCTGGTCTACCGGGTGAACGGCGGCAGCTGGACGGTCTTGCCCCTGGCCGCCACAGGAGCACCTGATACGTATGCGGCCGACATTCCGGGTCAGTCGGCCAACACACTGGTGGAGTACTATCTGGAGGCGTTCGGCACCAACGGGTTCACCACCGCTCTACCCTATCAGGGTCCGGAATCACCATTTTCCTTCACCGCTGGTCCCTGGCGGGTGATCGATTACACGGCGACTCCTGCGGTGTCCATTCCCGACGACGATGGCTGGGGTGTATCCAGCGTGATCACCGTGCCGGTCGCAGAGTCGGGTTTCATGCTGGAAGTGACCGTGGATATCGACATCACCCATCCGGATCGAGGCGATCTGCAGGTCCTGCTGACGGATCCCGGCGGGAACACCGTCACGCTTCACGACCAGACCGGGTTAGGTGTGGCGGATCTCGTGGGCAACTGGCCGGCAGATCTGACGGTGGCTGGACCGGGTGACCTGGATGATTTTCTGGACCTGTCCAACAAGGGCGACTGGACCCTGCAGGTGATCGACTTGGAACCGGGCCAAATGGGCACCCTGAATTCCTGGGGCCTGCATTTCACCCTCGTCCGGTATGTGACACCGGCAGGGGACGGGACGCTGCCCCGGTTGACGAAACTGGGCCCCAACGTGCCCAATCCCTTCAACCCCAGGACCGAGATTTCTTTCGCTTTGGCGCATTCCGGTCAGACCCGGCTTTCCATTTTCGATGTGCGTGGTATGCTGATCCGACGGCTGCTCGACGAGGACCTGCCGGCTGGCCCCCACACCGTCGTCTGGGACGGAACAGACCAGTCGGGTCAGGCCGCCAGCAGCGGAACCTATCTCTATCGATTGGAAAGCGGACCGGTGGTTCAGGCCCGCAAGATGCTTCTGGTCCGCTGATCCCCGGGCCACGGACTCCGGCCTGGGCCCCGACGGCAGGGCCCGGGCCTTTTTCCGGATCTGAAAAGGAATCATGGCGAAGAGCACAACGCGTTTCTATTGCAAGAACTGCGGTCATGAGGAACTGCGCTGGCTGGGCCAGTGTCCCGGGTGCCGGGAATGGAACACCTTCGCCGAGGTCAAGGTGACCGCCAAGACGGGCCACAAGGGTGCGCGCGGGTTCAGCGCCGGCGGCCGGAGGCCTGAAACCGAGGCTCCCTACGGCAAACCGCGAGCCATTCCCCTGGCCCGGGTGGCATCCGCGGAGACCGACCGCCTGCCGGTTGAGCCGGCTGAGGTGGCCCGGGTCCTCGGGGGCGGCCTGGTGGAAGGGTCGGTGGTGCTGCTGGGCGGTGAACCGGGCGTGGGCAAATCCACCCTGTTGACGGGGCTGGCCCTGTGGTGGGTGCGCCGGGGTTTCAAGGTCATCTATGTCGCCGGCGAGGAGTCGCCCGCCCAGATCAGGATGCGGGCCGAGCGCCTCGGCTTTTCCTCCGCCCGGGAGGAAGGGTTCCATATCCTGCCCGAGGTTCAACTGGAAAGCCTGATGGAGATCCTCCACCTGGAGACCGGTGGGGGTAGTGAAGCCGGTGAGCGCAGATCCACGGTGATCATCGCCGATTCGATACAGACCCTGCACAGCGAACACATCGATTCCTTCCCGGGCAGCCCGGCCCAGATCCGATATTGCGGCGGCGTACTGGCCGATTTCGCGCGGCACTCGGGGCATCCCGTATTCCTGGTGGGCCACGTGACCAAGAGTGGTGACCTCGCCGGTCCCAAGCTGTTGGAACACATGGTGGACACCGTCCTGTACTTCGAGGGCAGCGGAGGCGGCGCCATCCGCATGGTGCGGGCGGTGAAGAACCGTTTCGGCACCACCGGCGAGTTGGCCGTGCTGGAGATGCGTGCCGAAGGCCTGGTTCCCGTGGATCAGGCGGGCGTGCTCTTTCTCAGCGGCCGGCGAGGCGTCGAGTCCGGGTCGGCCGTGTGCGCGGTCAAGAACGGTTCGCGCATCTTTCTGGTGGAAGTCCAGGCCCTGGTCTCGACCTCGCGGTACGGGACGCCCCAGCGTGTCGTGCAGGGCGTGGACAACAAACGGGTGGCGCTGCTGGCGGCAATTCTCGAAAAGCGGGCGGGCATGGATCTGGCCGGTTGCGATATCTTCGTCAAGGTGGCCGGCGGCGGCAGGATCGACGATCCCGGGGCCGACCTTGCGATCATGGTGGCCCTGGCCTCGTCCCTTCGCGAACGCCCCGTTCCCCTGGACACCCTGGTCCTGGGTGAAGTCGGGTTGACCGGGGAGATCCGCCAGGGCGCGGATCTCGAAAGCCGCTTGCGGGAGGCCGCACGGCACGGATTCACAAGAGTGATCCTGGCCCGGACCGAAGGGTCAAAGCCTCAGCGGGGAAATATCGAGGGGATGGAATTGATGACCGTCACCAGCATCGAAGAGGCCGTGGCCGGGGCCCTGCAGCCGCCCAGGCGCCGGGCGGGAAAGGGCTGAGATGGCCGGTGACATCCTGCATCTGATCTTGCTGGCCGGTGGACAGGGCCTGCGGACCGGGGAATCCGGCAGTGTTCCCAAGCAGTTCCGGCGCACCGGTCGCGGCTTGTTGTTCGCCGTCAGCCTGCGGGAATTCCTGACTTTGGACCCGGGCGCGATCTTTCGTCCGGTCGATCTGATTCTCACGGTTCCCGACAAGTGGCGCGAGACCGCCGGTGAAGCCCTGCAGGGCCTGGACATTCCCTGGGGTCTGGCCCCGGCAGGGGTGTCCCGCACCGCTTCCACCTGGAACGCCGTCAGGGAGTTGGAGGCCAAGTATGCTCCGCAAGCGGACGACCTCGTGGCCGTTCAGGATGCGGCCCGCCCGTTCGCCACGGCGGATCTGCTGGTCCGGCTGGGCCGGGCCGCGGCCGAATCCGGGGGTGCGGTGCCTGGTGTTCCCGTACCGGACACCATAGTCCGACCCGAGGCGGGGGCGGCGGTATACCTGGAACGCTCCTCTCTGCTGGCGGTGCAGACGCCCCAGGTTTTTCGCTGGGACATATTCCACGCCGCCCACACCTGGGCAGCCGAGACGGGAGCGGACTTCACCGATGACGGCGCTTTGCTGGCTGTTCGGAACCACCCCCCCGTGGTCATTCCGGGGGAACAGGACAACTGGAAAGTGACCACGAATGGAGATTGGCGCCGGGCCGAAGTCATGTTGAAATCTTCCTGATCCGGACCAAAGAGCCAAATCATCCCTCGACAAGATCACCCCTGCGAAGAATGTCCGCCCGGCGAGGGGCCGGGGCTTCCCCGGCCACATTACTGTCTCCCCATTCCGGGAAATTGGTGTATCATGTAAGAGATTTCCCGACCTTCACTTGAAGGAGCCGACATGTGTGTTCGCCTGCCCGGAACAATCCTTCCCACGGTCATCTCGCTTCTGGTCTTGGTGGCTTGTATTGCCCCGCCGCCTATGTCCGCCCGAGCGGCCGAAGTCCATCTGGTGACCTACGATGGGCCCATCACGCCGGTCGCCGCGGAATTCCTGGTCCAGAGCATCGCCGCGGCTGAAAGCGAGGGCGCCGCGGCCCTGATAATCCGGCTGGATACCCCAGGCGGGCTGGACACCTCGATGCGGGATATCGTCAAGGCCCAGCTCGGCGCGCAGGTGCCGGTGGTCGTCTTCGTGGCGCCCAGCGGCAGCCGTGCCGCCAGTGCCGGCGCCTTCATCACCCTGGCGGCCCACGTGGCGGCCATGGCGCCGGGTACCAACATCGGCTCGGCCAGTCCGGTCCAGATGGGTGGTGCGGACATGGACAGCACCATGACCCGCAAGGTGACCAACGATGCGGCGGCCTACATCGCCTCCATAGCCGCGGACAAGGAACGGAATGAGGAGGTAGCCCGCTCGTTCGTCACCGAAGCGCTGAACCTGACGGCGTCCGAGGCCCTGGAACAGGGCGTGATCGAAATCATCGCGTCCGATCTGCCGGCCCTGCTGGACAGTCTGCAGGGACGGTCCGTCACGGTGGACGGAGAGACGATGGTGCTGGAGACCGCGGATGCAGACATCGTCGAACGAAACATGAGCTCTCGCCAAAAGTTTCTCAAGGCCCTAGCCAACCCCAACCTTGCCTACATCCTGATGATGCTGGGCGTCTACGGACTGTTCTTCGAATTGAGCAATCCGGGCTCCCTGGTGCCGGGCATTCTCGGCGGCATCTGTCTGCTGCTGGCCCTGTTCGCCTTCCAGACCCTACCGGTGGATTACACCGGCATCGCGCTGATCCTGCTGGGGGTGATCATGCTGATCCTCGAGATCAAGGTGCCCAGCTTCGGGGCCTTGAGCATCGGAGGTGTCACGGCCCTGGTCTTCGGCTCGCTGATGCTCTTCGATTCTCCCGAGGAATGGGCTCGCCTGAGCCTGCACGTGCTGATCCCCACGGTGATCGTGTTCGCCGGTTTCTTCCTCCTGTGTGTCTGGCTGGTCGTGCGCTCGCAGAAACGTCCGGCGACCACCGGTCTGGGCGCCATGGTCGGCGAAACCGGACGCATGGTCCAGGGCATCGAAAACCCCGCCGAGTCCGGCAAAGTCGTGTGCCACGGTGAAATCTGGGATGCCCGGGCCGATCTGCCACTGGCCGCGGACGCGCGCGTGCGGGTTGTCGCCGTCGAGGGCCGTATTGTCAGGGTCGTTCCAGCATCTCATTCCGATCAATCACCCGCCAAACAGAGGAGTTAGCCATGCCGTTCCTGTTCCCAGGCACTTTCCTGATCCTGTTTTTCTTCGTGTTGGCCAATTCCCTGCGGATCCTGCGGGAGTACGAGCGGGGGGTGATCTTCCGTCTAGGACGTTTCGTGGGCGTCCGCGGGCCGGGTCTTATTCTCCTGATCCCCTTCATCGAACGGATGGTGAAGGTAAGCCTACGGACCGTGGCCATGGACGTTATGCCCCAGGACGTGATCACCAGGGACAACGTGTCGGTCAAGGTCAACGCGGTCCTGTATTTCCGCGTGGTCGAGCCGGAAAAAGCGATCATCGAAGTGGAGAACTTCCTCTTCGCCACCAGCCAGCTGGCGCAGACCACCCTGCGGAGCGTGGTCGGACAGGCGGAGCTGGACGAGTTGCTGTCGCAGAGAGACAAGCTGAACACCCAGGTGCAGACCATCCTGGACGAAGCCACCGACCAGTGGGGGATCAAGGTCATGGCGGTCGAGATGAAGGACGTGGACCTGCCCATGGAAATGAAACGCGCCATGGCCAAGCAGGCCGAAGCGGAAAGGGAGCGGCGCGCCAAGGTGATCCATGCCGAGGGCGAATTCCAGGCCAGCCAGCGGCTGAGCGATGCGGCGAAAAATATCGAGAAACATCCGGTCGCACTGCAGTTGCGCTACCTGCAGGCGCTGACCGAGGTCGCAGCCGAGAACAACAGCACGACGATTTTCCCGATCCCGGTGGATCTGTTCACGCCCTTCCTGAAAAAACTGGGCCAAGTCGTGGGACAGAGCGAAACGTGATGATCCATGATCACTCAAGGGGCAATATCCGTTTTCTGCAGATCCACCTCGGGGGTGATCGCAATTTCTGTTACCTGATCGGCGATGTGGATTCGGGTGAAGCAGCCGCGGTGGATCCCGGCTTCGCGCCAGAACGGTTCCGGGAAATCGCGGAAGACGAAGGATTGAACATCTCGACCATCCTGATCACCCACGGCCACTCCGATCACACCGGGGGCGCGGACAGGCTGAAGGCTTTGACCGGCGCGGTGATGTATGGCGGCGCCGAAGACGATATTCCCGGCGCCGAACCGCTGGCTGACGGCCAGGTTATCCCGCTGGGCGGTCTCGCCATCTCCGCCCTGGCTACTCCCGGTCACTCGCCCGGTCATTTCTGCTACCTGTGCGAGGGCCTGCTGATCACCGGCGATATCCTGTTCTGCGGCAAGGTGGGGGGAACCGGGTCCTTTTTTCCGGGTTCTTCGGCCCGCCAGGAATTCGCTTCGCTGCACGGTCTATTGCAACTTCCTCCCGACACCCTCGTCTTTCCCGGACATGACTATTACGGTGGTCAGGGGCAGCGGCCACACTCGACCATCGGTTTCGAAAAAGACCACAATCCCTTTCTCACGGCGGTCGATTTCGACGCCTTCCGTCACTTGAAGGACAACTGGGCGCAGTACAAAAAGGAGCACGGCATCCGGTGAAACTGCTCTCAGGATCTGTTCCGTCCGTGGCCTGGCGCTGCGTCGTCCTGATTCTTCTGCTGCTCGGCGCCGCCGTAGTGGTCCTCATTATCCACCAGGAAACTGGCTTCCTGCCGGGGGTCGTGGTCCAGGGGGTTGTCGGGGTTCTTTCCTTGGCGGCCTGGATGGCGGCCATCCGCTTCATCCTGATCGATACCTGGGGCCGGCGGTTCTGGCTGGTGGTTCTGGCCGGCGCCGCGGCCCTGGCCGCTTTCATGCCCGGTGCGGTCGGGATCTGGACCGCCACGCCGCTGTCGATCTTCGTGCTGACTTTCCGCCAGTTCCGTCCCTGGCGGCGCATAGCGGACCGCCGCCGGGCCTTGGGCTTCGGGATGGGTGTTCTGGCCACCGCCCTGTTGATCTTCCTTTTGCCCCGTTTCTGGAGCCTGGCCGTCCCCCACGGCCCCGGCGCATTCTTGAAGCAGATGGGCATGTGGTCCCAACTCAGCCTGGTCTGCTTCTGGCTCTGGTCCCTGTTCCACCTGGCGGTCCGGATGAGGCTCCATTTTCTGCGCCTGCGCCCCAAGCTGGGCATCAGCGCCGTCCTGATCGGTTTCATTCCGCTGGCGCTGATGGTCCTTCTGGGTCTGATGATCCTCTACACCGGACTTGGCGGAGCACGCGCCGCCAGAACCTCCGGTATGCTGGAGAACTGGCGGCGTATGACCGCCCTGGGCGCCGATTTCGGCGGAGCTCTTTTCGACACCACCTTCGTGTGGCCCGGCCCGGAGGGCGCCGGAGAAGGGGTGACCCTGATAGAAGCGCCGGATTGGGTCCCCGGTATGGCGGAAAAGCTGCAGGTCTCGATGGTGGTCCCCGCTATCGCCGACAGCACGGGCTGGTTTCTGGCCGGCGGCAGGATCTGGCTGATGCGCTGGCGGGCGTTGGATACCGCGCAGCCGACGGTGCAGGCCTGGCACCTGGGCGAGCGCCCGCTGGAAATCCTCTCGCGCCTGCTGAAGGTGGGCATCGACATCTCGCCGGCGGGCTCCTCCCGGGAAAATGGCGACGAATTGGTCATCGGTCGGGCCAGTGAGGAGGATCAGCGGAGTTTTTCCGGCCTGGAAGTCACCTATCGCGACGTCAGCGAGGACAAGGGCTACTGGAGCCGTTTCTTCTTTTTCGGCGGCACGCTGTTCGAGGTGAACCGGTACGATGAGCAGCAACTGGATTCCAAGATCCTGTTCATCAACCTGCGGGTCGGCTGGCAGGACCTGAAGACCGAATTTATCGAGGGCGATTCCAACCTGAACATCGCCGTCGTGGTGGCTCTGGCGGTGGTGGCCTTTCTGTTCCTGATCCTGGAGGTCTTCGCCTTCTTCTTCGGCGTTCGCATATCAGAGGGCATCGTCAGCGCTGTGCACGCGCTGCACCGGGGAACCAGGTCGGTGGCCACGGGTGATCTGGACACGGTCATCGAGATTCCCAACCAGGACGAATTCGGTGATCTGGCCGCCAGTTTCAACGAAATGACAATCGCGGTGAAGCAGGGCCGGGAAATCGCCCTGGCCAACGACCGGTTGAAGCAGGAGTTGGAGACCGCCCGGGCCATCCAGGTTCGTCTGCTGCCCAGCGCCGAACCGGTCGTGACCGGCTTCGAGTTGGTCGGCGCCAGCATTCCCAGCCGGGAGATAGGCGGGGACTACTTCGACTTCCTGGCCCAGGGCGACGACCTGATCGGCATCGCCATCGGCGACGTGTCGGGCAAGGGCATGCCCGCGGCCCTGCTCATGTCGAACCTGCAGGCCAGCCTGCACGGCCAGGTCCTGCATCCGGGCAGCGTGTCCGGGGTGGTGGAGCGGGTGAACGACCTGATGGTCAAGTCCACCGATCCCCACATGTTCGCCACCTTCTTCTACGGGCTCCTCGACGCCCGGAGCGCCAGCTTCACGTGCACCAACGCCGGTCACAATCCGCCCATCCTGTTGCGGGCCGACGGCCGGATCGAGGAATTGACCACCGGCGGCCTGTTGCTGGGAATGTTGGCCGGCCAGGTCTACCAGCAGGAAACGGTCGAACTGGCGCCGGGGGAGATCATCGTGCTGTACACCGACGGCATCACCGAAGCCGTGGGTCCCGCCTCGCAGGAGGACGACTACGAGGCCATGTTCGGCGTGGAGGCCCTGTTCAAGGTGCTGCGCCGGAACCGGCATCTGCCGGCCGCGGGCATCAAGGAGGCCATCCTGGATGCCGTGTCCATCCACACCTCGGGCGTGGCCCAGTCCGACGACATAACCCTGGTGGTGATCCGCCGGCAGGGGTGAGCCGGCTTTTTTGCCTCTGGTGCGGGCCTCCCGCCGGGGGTATCATGGCCCGCAATCAACCCGCTGGATTTTCTGTAACCGATGGAGTGTTCCATGCCCGCCTGGATCATTGATTTCCTCCCCATCATCGGGGGCCTGATCGTTGTCACCCTGGTGCTGAAGTTCCTGCCCAAGGTGGATGTCGGTCACAATGACACCTACATGCGCCGGAGGATCCAGAACTGGCTGCCGCTGGGCCTGACCTACGCCCTGCTCTACATGGGGCGCTACAACCTGAAGGTCAGCAAGTTCGCCTTCGAGGGTATGCAGGACGCGTCCGGTGGCCCGTTGATGGGCAACGACGCCTTCGGCATCATCTTCGGCGTGGGCACCGTGGTCTACGGGTTCTCATTCCTGATCAACGGTCCCTTGACCGATCGCAAAGGTGGTCGGTTCTCGATCCTGCTGGGCTCCGGCGGTGCCCTGATCGCCAACCTTTTGATGGGGTTGTGTTCACTCTCCCTGCTTCACGAGGGACCCCTGTACGGATTTTTCAGCGCGAACTTCGTCGTTGTGTTTTCCATCCTCTACGCCGTGAACATGTACTTCCAGAGCTTCGGCGCGGTGGCCATAGTCAAGGTGAACGCGCCCTGGTTCCACGTGCGCGAGCGGGGGGTGTTCGGGGCCATCTTCGGCATCCTGATCTCCCTGGGAATTTTTCTGGCCTTTGATGTGGGCTACAAGATCCTGAACAATTTCGGGCTGGAGTGGGTCTTCCTGGTGCCCGCGATCCTGCTGGGGGTGTTCTGGCTCATCGACTTCCGGGTCGTGCGCAATTCACCCGCCGAAGCGGGTCTGACGGATTTCAATACCGGGGACGCAACCAGCGGCGACGACGGGCCGCGCCTCGGGGCGGCCAAGGTGTTCAAGATGATGCTCACCAACCCCATCATCATGACCATCGCCGGGGTGGAGTTCTGCAGCGGCTTTTTGCGCCAGGCCATCATGCAGTGGTTCCGGACCTTCGCCAAGCAAACCGACGGGGCGCTGGGTCTGGAATCCAGTTTCGTCTTTGACAACTGGGGTCTGCTGCTGTTTTTCGCGGGTATTTTCGGCGGGTTGTTCGCCGGGACCCTCAGCGACCATGTTTTCCAGTCGCGGCGAGGCCCGGTGGCCGGGATCCTCTACGGGTTCATGGTGGTCGGCGCGGTGGTGTTGACCTTTACCTATTCGACCCCCCTGGTGGGATGGCTGGTGGTCCTGATGTCCATGGCGGTGATCGGCGTGCACGGCATGCTTTCGGGCACCGCTAGCATGGATTTCGGCGGAACGAAGAATGTGGGCATCGCCGTGGGAATCATCGATGGATTTGTCTACCTTGGTACGGCAGTGATGTCGTTCACCTACGCCATCGTCCTGCCCAAGGAGGAGCTCGACGCTGCCGGGAACATCATCGGCGCGGCCACCGATCCGGCCAACTGGCGGGCCTGGCCCATCGCCATGATACCCTTTGCCCTGATCGGTTTAGTGCTGGCGCTGCGGCTGTGGAACGCCAAGCCGAAACCCAAAACCGCTTGAGGACTCGCCCATGTCTCTCATTGCAGTGATCCGGCGCGGGGCGGTCATG
>CBDUYZ010000039.1:0-13859 GCA_965371575.1 uncultured bacterium | reverse complement strand
CCTTCCGGCGGGGCGGACGCAATGAGCGTGGCGTATATCCTGCCCTACGCGGGTATCACCATGGAAGGCAGCGTCCGCCCGGAGAATCCCCCGCGGTCCGGTTTCAGCCTGGGTCTGGGACGCCTGCTGCAGTACCTGATGGGGCTGGAATCGATCATGGACACCCTGATCGACCCCATGGACCGCCTGGCCCAATTGATGAACATCGAGCCGCCCGCGACATCCCCTCAAGCCCGCCGGAGAGACACCTGACCGAAACGTTCAATGCTCTGGTCACGGCAACACGGATCGGCTACCCTGTGCCGGCAAGGTACTGCGGCGTTCCTTCGAGGAAACACGGTCGGCCAGTGGAGAGCACCCGGCTCTGATCGATCAGTTCCTCGAAGACGCCGTGGAATTCGCGGTGGACGCCGTCTAGCGCGGCCATGACATCCTGATCGGTGACATCCTTCTAGAATCTTCACGTCTGGAACACTCCGCCAACAATGCCTAGCGGTCTTATGGGAGTTTTCTTATGCTAATGGACTCCCGTCTGGGATAGTCACAACCGGAATCCTGGCGCGGCCGGGTCGTCAATGCATCCGCAAACCTCATCCCAACACCTGATCGAACCCTGGATCTCGCCCGCCGGTGAACCGCTATTGAAATTCCGATATGGGGGAGATATTCATGAGGGAGAAAGCCAAAATCCTGCTGGCGGATCACCACGTCGGTAGCCGGATCACGGTCTCGGGCGTCCTGAAATCCGCCGGGTATTCCGTTGAGGAAGTGGATTCCGCCGTTGATTTCCTCAGGGCCACGAGGAACAGCCAGCACGATCTGATCCTGCTCCACGAAAGCCTGCCCGACCTCGATTGCCTCGAAGCCTGCAGAAAAATCAAGGAATGCTCACCACTGAGTTGTAGTTCGAGCCCTTCGGTCCTGCTCATGTCCGGAGCGGACGATGGGGTGTCTGAAACACTCGGCGCCGATCGCAGCAAGGTGGACGGTTTCATTTCTGGGGCGTTTGTCGACCGGGAACTGGTGGCCACCGTCGACTCGATGCTACGGCTTCGCCGCTCGGAAAATATCCACGTTGAAAACGATCTCTACCGGCAGCTTGTCGACAACCTCCACCAGGGCCTCTGGGCCATCGACAAGGATGGCTACACCACCTTCATGAACAACCACATGGCAGCCATGCTGATGACCACGACCGAGGCGGTGCTCGGCAGACATATGTTCGATTTCATGGACGAACGAGGAATCGAGAGCTGCAAGCGGAACCTGAAGCGTCGCCAGCAGGACATTTGCGAGGGCCACGAATTCGAACTCATCAGGGCTGACGGTTCCCACATCCACACCATCATGCAGACATCACCGGTCACCAATCCGGCCGGCGAATACATCGGGGCGCTGGCCGGCGTGTTCGACATCACCGAGAGGGTCAGGACCGAAAACAAGGACCGGAAGCAGACCGTGGTACGGTTCCGCCAGTTGCTGGAATCGGCCCCGGATGCCATGGTCGTCGCGGACCGGACCGGCCGGATCATCCTGGTCAACTCCTGCACCGAAAGACTGTTCGGCTATGCGCGCGGGGAACTCCTCGGACAGTTCACCGATATCCTGGTCCCCGAGGAACACCGTGAAACCCACCGGCGGATCAGGCGGCGTTTCACCGAGAATCACGGCCAGGAGATCCGTGGCGAGGGATACGAACTTTCGGGCCGGAAAAAGGACGGGACCATCTTTCCGGCGGAGGTCAACCTCAGCCCCCTGCATTCCGGGGAGGAATTACAGCTCGTCAGCACCATCCGCGACATAACCCGGCGCAAAAAAGTCGAGCACAGCATTCAGGCCAACCTCAACGCCCAGAAGGTCATCGGATCTATCCTGCACCTTTCGCTCGAGCCGATTCCCCTGGAGGATTTCCTGCAGGCGACCTTGGAAATGATCCTGGATCTGCCCTGGCTGTCCCTGCTGAAGAAGGGAGCGATCTTCCTGATGGAGGACGATCCCGACGTTCTGGTCATGAAGGCCCAGGTGCGTCTGCCGGACTCGTTGCTGACCAGTTGCGCCAGGGTCCGCTTCGGACACTGCCTGTGCGGGCAGGCCGCCGCAACCCGCGGAATCGTCTTCGCGGATCACGTGGATCACCGTCACGAGACCAGTTACGAGGGCATACAGCCCCACGGCCACTACTGCATACCGATCATGACCGATGACTGGCTCTTAGGCGTCATCAACCTCTATCTACAGGATGGCCACGAGGCTCACCGGAGCGAGGACAACTTCCTCAAACTGGTGGCCGACGCCCTGGCCGGCACCATCAAGCACAAGCAGACCGAACAGACCCTGAAGGCCAACCAGAGCCAGCTTCTGGCCGCCCAGAGCATCCAGGAACATATCCTGCCAGGGGAACCTCCTGAAATTCCCGGCTTGCAGATCGCGGGTACCTACCAACCGGCCGAGTTCGCCGCCGGGGATCACTACGATCACTTCCTGTTGCAGGACGGATCACTGGGCTTCGGCATCGGCGACGTCAGCGGCCACGGCTTCAGCTCAGCCCTGCTCATGGCTTCGACGCACGCCTACATCCACGCCCTGTCCGGCATGGGGCTGGACATCAGCCAGGTGTTCAACCAGGCCAACACCAACCTGAACCGGGAAACAGATACGGGACAGTTCATCACCGCCATCATGGGCCGTATCGATCCGGCGACCCGGGAGTTGACCTACGTCAGCGCAGGCCATCCCACGGGCTATGTGGTCGACCCCAACGGCGACGTGAAGGCCCAGCTCACCAGCACGGGCCTCCCTCTGGCCGTTCTTCCGGACGGGGAATATCCGCAGGGCGATCCGGTACGACTGGAAACGGGGGATGTCGTGGTGCTCCTGACCGACGGCGTGCTCGAAGCCACGTCGCCGGCCCAGGAATTCTTCGGAGAGGAAAGGACCCTGGACATTGTGCGCCGCAGCGTGGACCTGACCGCCGAGGAGATCATCTTAGAGATCATCCAGGCCGTGGAGGAATTCCGGGACAGCACACCTCAGGACGACGACATCACTGTCATCGTGATCAAGGCGGTGGACCGGGCATGACCAGATCCAGTTGTTAGCTCATGGATTTCTTTTCCTGCAGACGCCGGAACGTGAAGTAGCCGATCTTCGGTTCGGCCAGTCTTTCGAATTCCCAGAACGGAACAGTCAGGATCTCGGTGTGGGTTCCAGCGTTGAAGGAAATCGTGTCCGCCCGAATCAGGCTGCCCGCCACGAATACAGCCATGCCGTACAGATGGCCGAACGGCGGCATGGCGCCCAGTTCGCAATCGGGGAACATTTCCTCGAATTCATCCTCGACCGCCAGGCTAATGGTCTCGGCGCCGGCGGTTTCCCGCAACAGATGGAAATCCACCTTGCTGTCGGCAGGCAGCACGGCCATGGCCATCTCGCCGTCGAGCTTGACCAGAACTGTCTTGGCGAACAACCGCCCCGGCACACCCGCCTTGAAGGCCACATCCTGGGCCGCGTAGGCGCTGGGGTGATTCGTCAGTTCGAAGTCGACTTTGTTTTCGGTGAGGTATTCCAGGAGTTTGGCGCACGGCATAGCGACCTCCCTGGCCAGGTTTGGCACCTCAAGTAGGGATTCCGGACGAAAAGCCTACCCCGGGTGTCGTGCATCCTGTGTACAACATAGAGGAATTCAGCGCGGGCCGCGACGGTTGCCCCAGATTCCCTGATCGAGAAACTGCCTCTCCGCCGCCGGCGCCCACCCCCGATTTGCGGCCGGACTGGCCGGGCTGGGGTGCAACACGGTGCCGATGTGGGCGGGCACATACCCGAGGGCCCCCCGGGGGGCCTTGGGTCCGAACAGCGAGTCCAACTTCTTGCGGGCAAAGCCCCCGACGCCGATCACCCATTCGGGCCGGTACAGATCTACCAACCGCACCAGGCGCCGGTCGCAGGCTTCGAAAAGGGGCGTCGACTCACCCCTGGGCAACTTGTCCGGGGTGCGGTTGCGGGCGCTGTCCTCCATGAAAACCAAGGGACAGTAGTTGACGATGAAATGATCGGCGAAAAACTCCTCCGGACCGCCGAATCGCTCGGCGAAATACCCCCACAAGCGGCGGCCGCTGACTTCCGAACGGGGACAGTCCAGGCCCTGGACCGGGCGTTTGGGATGTTCGGGGTCCGGGTGATTTACACGGCCGGAAAGGCCCAAAAATTCCCTTACCATTGATATTTCCCCGAAGGGCACTCCGGTCTGCGCCATGCCCCAGGGCCCGGGGTTCATCCCCATCATCAGCACACGTCGGGGCGATGCCCCCCACTTGCGCACGTAGGCCTCGTGAAGTTCCCAGGCGTATTCCAACGGATTGTAGACCCAGACCACGGGGGCGGCGAAGGAGAGCGCTCCTGTCTCGTCGCGCAATGCCGCCGTCGCGGCCAGGACCTCGTCAGCAAAACCCGATTTTCTCAACTGATTCATGTAGCGCTCCGCTGATGGTTCGTGTCATCCTGCCCTGCAGCATCCAAACATGAAACGGCGGGAGTTTCAAATGCGCATGGTGGTGATTCTCATGGTGATGACCTTGGTCTCGGGATGTGGAGTCGATCAAACGGAAACGGGGGCCGATCTCATCCTGATCGGTGGTCACATCCTGACCCAGGCCGGCACTCCCTTTCCCACACCGCCCACGGCCGTGGCTCTGGCCGGTGGGAAGATACTGTCCGTGGGTACGGACGAACTGATCCTGCAGGCCAAGGGACTGGATACCAAGGTCGTGGACCTGGATGGCGCAACCGTCATTCCCGGCCTCGTCGACAGCCACTGCCACCTGTACGGCCTGGGCAAGAGCCTGGCGCAGATCGATCTGATGGGCACGGAATCACCGCAGCAGATACTCGACCTGGTCGAAGCCGGTGCGACGAAGTTCGCCGCAGACACCTGGATCGAGGGCCGCGGTTGGGACCAGAACGACTGGGAGATCAAGGAATATCCCCACCGCCGATTGCTGGACGGGATCATCCCCGCTCGGCCGGTGCTTCTGCGCCGCATCGACGGCCACGCCGCCTGGGCCAACAGCGAAGCCTTGCGGCTGGCGAACATTTCAAAGGACACCCCCGACCCCGAGGGTGGGGAGATCCTGCGTGGCGAAAACGGCGAACCGACCGGCATCCTGATCGACAACGCCATGGATCTGGTCGTCGAAGTGATTCCCAAGGTCGGGCCCCAAGAGGTCCGGCGGCGCATCAGGTTGGCCGTGGACCACTGCGTGGCCCACGGGCTGACCGGCGTCCACGAGGCGGGCGTGTCCTGGTCGCGTGCCCAGATCTACCGCGAAATGGCCGAGAACGGCGAACTGGACCTGCGGTTGTACGCCATGTACGACGACCGGCCCGCCACACTGGACAAGGCCCTCGCTGCCGGTCCGTTGTTCACCGGGGACGGAATGCTCACCATCCGGGCGATCAAGCTCTATGCCGACGGCGCACTGGGCAGCCGCGGCGCCCTGCTGCTGGCCGACTACACGGACCAGCCGGGCCACCGGGGCCTGTCCGTGTCCTCGGCCGAACACATGCGCGACATCATGCGCAGGGGCGGCCGCGCGGGCTTCCAGATCGGCACCCACGCCATCGGCGACGCCGCCAACCGCCTGGTCCTTGATCTCTACGAGGAAGTGCTCGGCGAATTGAATCTGAAAGACGCCCGCTGGCGGGTGGAACACGCCCAGATCCTGGCTCCGGAAGATATCCCCCGTTTCGGCAGACTCGGGGTGATCGCGGCCATGCAGCCGGTTCACTGCACCAGCGACATGGACTGGGCCGACGAACGGCTGGGCACCGCCCGTCTGGCTGGCTGTTACGCCTGGCGCTCGCTGCTCGATTCCGGCGCCCACCTGTGTTTCGGAACAGATTTCCCGGTGGAAAAGGTGGATCCCCTGGCGGGGCTCTTCGCGGCCGTCACCCGGACCCACCCCGACGGCACACCCAGCGGCGGCTGGCAGCCCCAGGAGACCTTGGGCGCGGCCAACGCCCTGGAACTCTATACCGCCGGCAGTGCCTGGGCAGGTTTCCAGGAGAAGGAGTGGGGCCGCATCGTCAGCGGATATCGGGCCGACCTGACGGTTCTTGACGGCAACCCCGTGACCTGCAAACCGGCTGACCTGTTGCAGATGAAGGTGAAGATGACTATCGTGGGCGGCCGGATCGTCTACCAAAACCCCTGATCGAAATTGTTCATTCCGCTGGAACTATCTGGCTGAATTGCCGTATTTTCCTACTTGTTATCTATGAAAAGATCCGACCGACCATTCGTAGCCCGCGATCACGGCGCTTGTGCCGGGATCATCACCCTTGGCCGCAACCGGCCCTTGGATTGGAGAAATGAACATGCGTCCTGAGAACGTAAAGAGCAGGCTTGTTCTGCTTGGTATTTTGGCCGTTTTCGTGCTCGGCGCATCCGGCGCGGTCCCGGCAGCCGAACCGACGGACTTCGCCGCCGCGCTGGCCAAGGCCGCCCGGGAAGACAAGGTGCTGGTGGTTGATTTCTACACCGACTACTGACCGAGTTGCAAGGTGTTCGCCCGTGAGGTGAACGAAAATTCCGTCATGCAGGACGCCCTGGCCGACGCCGTCTTTTGGCAGGTCGACTGCCAGAAGGGTGAAGGTATCGAGATCGCCAAGAAGTACGAGATCCGCGGTGTGCCCACCTTCATCGCCATGAACGACAAGGGTGAAATCACCGACCGCTGGATCGGCTACGAAGGCGCCGAGAAGTGGTCCGCTTCCGTGGCGGCCGCCAAGCAGGACCGGCGCACCATCATCGAGAAGAAGGCCGCCTTCCAGGCCGAACCGACCACCGCGCTGGCGCGCTCCCTGGCCAACGACGCGGCTGCCGGTTCGAAATACAAGGCCGCCGTGGAGTATTTCCGCCAGGCCGCCGAGATGGATCCCGACAACGCCAAGGATTACCAGGAACAGATCCTGGCCAGCATGATCTACGGCTCGCAGGACGGCGCCTTCACCATTGATGAAGTGATCGCCCAGGTAGAACCGGTCATGGCATCGGACGAGACTCCGGTCGCAGAGAAGCTGGAGTTGGCGCTGATGATGAAGCAGGTGGCCGACAAGAACGGCGAGATCGAAAAAGCCGTTCCGTTCATCGCCGCGGCCATGGCCGCCAGCGAAGGCAGCACCGACGAGAGGGAGGTCAAGTACCGGAACCACCTGGCCGTCGATCACGCCCTGCTGGTGGAAAAGGACGCAGCCAAGGCCCTGAATCTGCGCCGTGCCATGCTACCGGAGGGCTGGCAGGAGGACGCCGAGCAGTTGAATGGTTTTGCCTGGTGGTGCTTCGAGAACGATCTCAACCTGGACGAGGCCCAGGAGATGGCCCTGAAGGGTGTCGAGTTGGCTGAAACCGACGGCCAGAAAGCCAACATCCTGGACACCGCAGCCGAGATCTGCAACGCACTGGGCAACTGCGACGAGGCACTGGTGCACATCAAGCGCGCCCTCGAACTGGACCCGGACAGGGAGTATTTCCAGGACCAGTTGGCCCGTTTCGAGAAAACGGCGGAGGAGAAAAAGAAGGGTTGATTCTGATTTATCCGGAATGAAATGCGGGCCCGAAAAACGGGCCCGTTTTTTGGGGAAAGCCCCTCGGGGGGTACTGCAACACGCCGTCCAGCCAGGCGGTCAACGCCACCCCGACAGCGACGCCGAAATCCGCCAGTAGCCGTGGTGGCTCTCGGCGTCCTGCGGATCCTTCGGCCGGATGTCCTCCACCTTCCAGGTCAAGGTATGCCGCCCCGGCGTCAGCCATTCGCTCAAATCAACAAACACGGGATCGGCCACGTCTCCGGGGCACCAGCCGCTGCGGGAATAGTCGCTGCTCCAGGAGCCGTCGGCCCACTTGGCGCAGTACGGATTCACCGTCCGGAAGTCCTCGCAGTCGTCGCGCCAGGGCCGCCAGCGGTACACTTCCACCCCGTCTACCAGCAGTATGTTGTCCTTGGTGATGAACTCGTCGGCATCCTGGCCGTCGGTACAGTGACCGGTCGTGATCGCCGCAGCTTCTACCCAGCGTGTATGTTCGGGGATGATCACCTCGGCCGTGGCCTCGGGTTTCTCGGCGGTCAGGCCACCCGCCGGAAACAGAACCCCCGAGGCCCAGGCGGGTGAGTCGGTCCCGCCCAAGGCGTCCGGAGTAAAGACCAGGTCCGCATCGATCTTCCAGGCCGGCGACACCCAGGTATCGATGAACACCTCGAACTCACATTGCCCCTTCAGCAGCGGCGACAGGTGGGTGATGTCTATCTCGTGATCGATCGCCCCGCCGTAGGCCGTCATGAACCGCACCAACTCCACCGGGGCCATGTCCGGCTTGACCAGCCGAATCCAACCGGCGCGATCCCAATGATCGACCATGTTGCGGATGTCCTTGCGGATGGGGCGGACCGCCAGCCGCAGCGTCACATGTCCGGTGACCGGCGTGCCGGACATCTCCAGGTAGGTGGCCATGATCCGGCCCTTGTCCCGGGCCGAGGCGAACGGTGAGTCATAAAGTGTGCTGTCGTCGGGTGTGAAGTGGACGGTCACGTTGCGGAAAAGGGTAATCACCTCGGGTTCCGGGGGCAGGACACGTTCTCCGCAACCGACCAGGATCAGCAGAGCAAAGGCCAGGGTTATCGAACGCGCAAGGACCTTCATGATTTTCCCCCGTGTTATTCACCTGTCACTTGATGTATCCCAGGGAACGTAATTGCTTGCGGATCTCCTCGTCCACCTCTTCGTCGCGTTCACCCGCGGGTCCGACCGCCGGCCTCAACGGCAGGTAGCTGTCCACCCGCCGCTGCTCCATCCCATGTATCCGCTTGAGACCAGACCTTGTCGCCCCGTCACTCAGGATACGGCCAGGCATGTCCTTGGCCGGCGGCAGTCCCATCAGGGCCAGGAAGGTCGGACAGATGTCCAACAGCTCCAGATGGCCGAACTCGCGACCGGCTTCGTAAAGTGGGCTGCGCACCAGGAAGATCCCCCACTCGCTGTGCTCCTGGGCGCCCTTTTCCCCCGAGGCGCGCGGTCCGTAGAAGCCGTGGTCCGAAAGCACCACCGTCTGGCGATCGGGTGGGAACCAGCCCAGCACCTCGCCCATGACCTCGTCCGACCAGTCGTAATAGTGCTTCACAACATCCTTGAAAACCGCGACCTCATCCGGATCGCTAACGCCGCGTATCCGGTCGGGCGTCATGAACTGGTAGAAGTGATGGCTGATCATGTCGGGGCCGCGCAGGTAGAAGAAGAAGAGATCGAAATCCCCCGTCTCGGCCAGCATGCGCATCACCGCGAAATAACCCATGTCCGCGGCCAGGATATTGCGGAGTTTCTGAAGATTCCTGGGATATTCCGCCTCGATCTCCGCCAGGCTGTCGCCATTGAGGAAGGTAAGCAGCACTTCCGCCGTCAGGGAGTCCGGGTCGACCCGCAGCGCCACGACCTTGTCCGTCAACGAGTCGGGATAGACCAGGTTGGCCAGGGGATTGTTCCGTTTGCGCCCGTAGGGCAGGTAGTCGCTGACCATCACCCCGTCGATGGGCCTGGCGGGATACGTGGTCCACATGCCGGCCACCGCGGTGGAAAGACCGGCCGCTCCGATCATGTCCCAGAGGGCCGGTGCGTACCAGGCGCTGCCGGTGAGGGGCTTCTGGCCGGAACCCTTGACGAAGTTGGCGACCCCGTGCACCTCGGGCCTGACGCCCGTGAGGATGCTGGCCCACAGGAGCGGCGATTTTTCCAGGGGGAAGAAGGTCTTCATGCGGCCGTGACTGGACTGCGCCATGAAGGCCTTCAGGTTGGGCAGCCGACCCTCATCCAGCATGGGCTTCAGCAGACGCCAGTCAGCCGAGTCGATGCCGATGACCAGCAGCTTGCGAGCTTCCGGATCAACTGTTTTTTCCTGTCCGCCACATCCGGACATGAGGATCATCAATGAGCCCAGCAGCAGAAAAGCCCGGAGTAGCCGGTTCAACCTGGTGTTTACCACCCTTGACCTCCCAATCAGATAGAAACCCGCAGAACATCCTTCAGGGCCAGCCCGGCCAGCATAGAAAAAATCATGAAGGCCAGCAGCCAGTGCATTTCCACGCCCAGGTATTTCGTATGCCGCTCGGGCAGGCGCAGAGTCATCTCGTCAAGGGGTCCGTCCCGCGGCAAAGGCGGCGCACCCGGATACAGCACCCCGTGTAGCCAGTCCCTGTTGCTGCTCTCGCCCAGGCGGATCAAACCATCCCCGACAACCAGCTCGCGGGAACCGAGTTCCGTGGCGCCGTCCAGAATACGCAACTGGTGGATGCCCCGGTCCTTGGCGAGCAGACGCCAGGCCACGGCCCCGGAAATCTTGTCCCGCACCGGACCCGCCTCGATCATGACCCCGGGTGGCGGCGCCAGGGTGATCCGGTCCAGAGCTGCGACCGCGTCCCCGGCCAGGGTCACGGACAGGACGGCAGTCTCCCCGGCCCGGAAAGGACGGTGGGCGAACCTGCTGTCGAGTTGAGCCAGGGTAAAGACCATCGGCACGGTCAAAACGACCAGGGCGGGCAGGGTCAAGCCCAGATACCGCAAGTTGGTCTGGGCCAGATCGCCCTGGATCCGCCCGACCACCCGCAGGTGGTCCTGGTACATGCCCATCTCGTAGATGTGGCCGAACAGGCGGTCACGAACGGAGGTCAAACGGGCCTGGGGCGTGACGGCCTTGAACAGCAACAGCGCCCAGGCGGCGGTGATCACCGACACGGCCACCATCACCAGCAGGGGCGATCCCCCCAGAAGGACGACCAGCAGGTCGAACAGCTTGCCGATGAGATCGGTGAGCCAGGTCATGCCCGGTCAATCCTCATGAGATGTAACCCAGTCCCTGCATCCGCTTGCGGATCTCCTCCTCGCTGTCGCCGCTCTTCTCGAACTTGGCGATCTCGCGCTCGATCACGTGCTGTACGAATTCCTCCGGCGAGGAGTAGCCGGCGATGCCGCTGTACTTCTTCACCTTTACCAGGAGATCCTTTTCGATCTTGATCTTGTCTCCACCGCCGAACATGGGCGCCTCCTTGTGAATCTATCGGTGATCCGCGCTGAACAGGTCGCCGCCCACCATTTCCGCCGGGGGTTCAATCCCGAAAAGACGCAGAATGGTCGGCGCCATGTCCACCAGGGCGGGGTTTTCCCGTCGCACCGGCCGGTTTGACATCAGGATCCCCGGCACCTCCGACGCGGCGATGCAGTGGTCACCGCTCCACTTGAGCATATTGTCCTCGAACTGGACGTCGGAAATCGCCCCGAGGGCCGATTCGTTGCTGCCGCGCCAGCCCGCGTAGTAGCCCACCACGATATCAGGACCGATACCTGTCATGTTCCCGTGATAGACTTGGTCCGATCGGTCGGCCGTCTTGACGGCCCGCCGCCCATCCAGCGGATCGGCCACCTGCTCCAGCCGGCTCTTGAGTTCGGCCAGCAACTGCTCCTGCTCTGACCCCGCCTGGACGATACCATGTTTCTCCCTGCCGGCCAGGTTGAGATACAGGCCGTTGATACCGATGGCGTAGGCCCGCGTGCGCCGCCAGTCCACACCGATCAGCATTTCCACGTCCTGCGGCTGCACGCCATCCTTAAGCACAAGATAGCCGTTGTCGTACAGCCAGGTGTTCACATGGAAGGCGCGGTTCCAGGGCGCGAAACCGTGGTCGCTCATGACCATGACCACCACGTCGCCGCCGACTTTTGCCACGGCCACACCCAGAGCCGTGTCCAATTCGGCGTAGACATCCCGGATCCTGTGTTCGTGGCGATGGTCGCTCGCGGCGTAGGTGGGCGACCCGTGGTCCATGTTGCGCCACATCATGTGGCACACCTGATCGGGTGAGTTGAAGTAGAAGAAGAGAAAGCCCTCGTCCAGCGTCGCGAACCGATCGAGTTCGGCCTCCAGTTGGGCGAATCTTTCCTGGAGCACGAAATCGCTCTGCTGGACGAAACCGTCATCCCCGAAGAAATCGTTTTCCAGGGCGCTGGTGTCGTCTGGCAAGCCCTGGGTGTAGAACAGACCGGTGGCCTCGGCGATTTCCCGGCTGTATTCGGAAGGTGTGCTGATGGGCATTTCCGGATCGACCGGATCGATCTGCACCGGTGTGACGTAGAGGCGCAGGTGGGGACCGGTTTCCATCAGGTAGAACCGGCAGATGCCGTGCACGCTCTTGAGCAGGGGAAACATTTCGAAAGTGACGCTCACCCAGTCGCTCCACTCGCCCTCGACCAGCACGATCTCGCTGTCGCCGACCTTGATCCAGGCCGAGAGGCTGCCATGGTCGACGATGATTTCCACCGGAGCCACGGATTCGGGATCGCCTTCCCGCCAGGTATTGGTCGGACCGACCAGGTCGGCTGTGCAGCGTCCGTCGGTCAAGTAGACGGAAACCACACGCCCTCCGCCAAGATCGCGATCCACCGGAGGATCGTCGGTGATCAGGGTCGAGATGCCGTAGTTGCCCGTGATGTCCGGCGTTCCCATTCCCGACAGGCTGCGGGCCTCACACTCGACGGGCGGAAAATTCGCGGGCACCTTGAAGATGGTCGCATCCACGCCCGCATCGGCCAACAGCTCCCAAAACGCCTTGCCCTTGCGCAGGTTCCGGACCTCGCCGCCGCCACGTGGGAGCTTCCAGGACCCTATCTTCCAGAACCGCATCGGCCCCTTGGCCTCGCTGCCGCTGAAATACGGCAACAGGGTTGTCGGGTCGCGGTGGACGAAATCGAAGATACCGTGTCCGCCCGGATCCATGCCGGTAGTGAAGTTGGACCAGGCCACCGGCGACTGGGGCGGAATCGAGGTGCCGAAGGACCTCAAATGGCCGCCGTCGGCCAGGAACTTCTCGAAATTGGGCATGACGCCCTGGGCGAGAAAATCCTCGAGCAGATTTGGATCCATACCGTCGAAACCGAGCACCAGGACCTTGGTACCGGTGTCGGCGACCCCCGCTGTGGCGCACAGGCCCAGCGCGATCAGGAGGATGGCCGATATGCACCTCATGACGCCTCCTCCTGTGGGGACTCCCGTTCATCTGCCCGGAAGATACTCCGCCCGGTCATGTGCCCGGGGACAGCCAGGCCCAGCAGGTCCAGGATCGACGGCGCCATGTCCACCAGGTTGGGCCGCGCCGAGGCGAAGGGCAACGAGGAGAAGAGCACCCCGGGCACCTGCCGCGGATCCATGCAGTGGTCGCCCGACCAGGCGCGCGTGTTGTCGCTGATGACCGTACCAGAGACGGCGCCGACTGCCGCGTCCCAGTCGGTGCGATAGCCTGGTTTGTAGCCGACGATCACATCGGGTCCGTTCTCGCGGTAGGGCCCGCGGTAGATCTCCTCACCCGTCCACAGTTCGGTGATGGCCTCGCTTTCCCGGTCTGGATCGGGCAGGCCGCGCAACTTGTCGTTGATCTCGTTCTTGAGGGCCAGAGCCTGGGCGGGATCCACGCAGCCATCCTTCTCGCGCCCCTCGACGTTCAGATAATACCCGGCCAACCCGTTGGTGTAGGCGCGGGTGCGCGTCCAGTCGATGTCGCCGACCTCGTGGCGTTTACCCTCTGGAATTGCCGGCAGAGGGCCTTCTTCCGGATCGGACTCCAGGAAGAGGTAACCGTTCTCGCGGAACCACGAGTTCAGGTTCACGCCTCGCTGGAAAGACTTGAACCCGTGGTCCGAGATGGTCAGCAGGACGTCGCTTTTGCCCATCCTGGCCAGGGTCTCGCCCACCAGTTCGTCCGCTTTTCGATAGAGGTCGAAGATGGCGTCCTTGTGGACCTCGGTGTCCTTGTCCCGGTTGGCCGGGT